>JBGQIG010000098.1:0-9246 GCA_041498365.1 Terriglobia bacterium
CGGATATTCTCCTTCATGAATGTGATTTCTTGGGCCCACCTGATATACGGCAGGAAACAGATTCCAGATTTAAGCCGTGATTGTCAACCAGAACGTGCGCCGCGGACCTGGTGATATGCCACGATGCCGCCTATCGTACGGGATGTTCCTGAGTCCGAAAGCCTGCGGACACCAAGAACTAGACACCAATGAATCTGTGGGTCGGGACGGACACGTCGGCGTAGCCGGGACCACCAGAGATGTGGTATCTATCCGTATGAAAAAAGCGACTTCAGGGAATCGCGGCTCGGCCATGAAAAGCAACGTCCCTCCGAAGACCGTGGATGAATACCTCGCAGGCGTCGCGGAACCCGCCCGCAGCACTTTGAACCGGGTTCGCGCGACGATTAGGTCCGCTGTGCCACCGGAGGCCACGGAGGCCATCAGCTACGGGATGCCGACGTTCAAGTACAAGGGAGGCCTGGTGGCGTTCGCCGCGTTTGCGAACCACTGCAGTTTGTTCCCGATGAGTGGGTCTGTGATCGAGGCCTTAAAAAATGAACTCAAGGACTACTTCACTTCCAAAGGTACCATCCGCTTCCCGGTGGACAAGCCTCTGCCGGCCGCCCTGGTGAAAAAGCTGGTGAAGGCGCGGATCGCGCAGAACGAGCGAAAAAAACGGCTTTGATGACGATGTTCTGCGCGATATCGTGTCAATGGGTCGCGCTTCGTTAGAGTTCCCCGAAGCCAACTTCAAAAGCCGCGGGCGAGGGCTCCTTCGACTGCGCTCAGGACAGGTCCGCGCCACACAAGCTAACCGACTTCTACCAGGCCGTAGGTTTTTTGCCAATGCTTGCGCATGTGGCGCAGAGCGCGATCGATCTCTTCTTTCGAAATCTCTTCGTTGGGACCGGCCAGCACCGCGGTGGCTTCCCGCTTGGCGGCTTCGAGCAGCTGGCGGTCTCGGATGAGGTTGGCCACCTGGAAGCTTGGCATTCCGGCCTGACGCGTACCGAAAAACTCGCCCGGCCCGCGCAGCTCAAGATCCAGTTCGGCGATCTGAAAACCGTCAGTGGTTCGGACCATGGCATCAAGACGCCGTTCGCCGTCCTCTGAAACCTTCCCACCAGTCATAAGGATGCAATAGGACTTGGCCCCGCCACGGCCGATGCGGCCCCGAAGCTGATGCAACTGGGCCAGACCGAAGCGTTCTGCATGTTCGACCACCATCACTGTGGCGTTGGCCACGTCCACGCCGACCTCGATCACCGTCGTCGAAACCAGAAGGTCGAGCTCTCCTTTTTGGAACAGCCGCATGACGTCTTCTTTCAAATCGGAATCCATGCGGCCGTGCAAGAGGCCGACGCGCAAGTCGGGGAATATTTTCTTCTCGAGCTCTTTGTACATCTTGATGGCGGCCTTGAGTTCGCGCTCTTCGTTTTCTTCGATTACCGGATAGACGACGTAGGCTTGGTGTCCTGCGGCGATCTGCTTGCGAACAAATTGCCAAACCTCATCAGCCCGGTCATCGGAGACGCGGCGAGTGACGATGGGAGTACGGCCGGGGGGCATTTCATCGAGGATGCTGATGTCGAGATCACCGTATAGCGTCAGGGCGAGGGTGCGCGGGATGGGAGTGGCCGTCATGACCAGGACGTCCGGTTCGCCGGGGGAAACTGCCAAGCTTTGCTCGGCTGGACGGCCGGGGCCTGTCCTGAGCGAAGTTGAAGGAGCGGCCGCTCCCACATGGCCATTGCCGCTTCCGTCTGCGGACTTCTTCATCAGCTTGAAGCGTTGCATCACTCCGAAGCGGTGTTGTTCGTCCACGATCACCAGGCCCAGTTTCGCGAACTCAACTTTTTGCTCGATCAATGCGTGGGTTCCGATCACCAGCTGGGCATTACCTTGGGCGATATGCCGGCGGGTCTCGCGCTTGCGATCTTCTTCCAGAGAGCCGGTCAGCAGTACCACCCGGTATCCGGCGTTCTCCAGAATCCGCCGGGCAGAAAAATAGTGCTGCTGGGCGAGAATCTCGGTAGGCGCCATGAGCGCGACTTGGTATCCATTCTCCATCGCAATGATGGCCGCCTCGAAGGCCACGATGGTCTTGCCTGACCCGACGTCGCCTTGCAGCAGACGCCGCATAGGAAAAGGCTTCTCCATGTCGGAGGCGATTTCCTTGAGGACGCGCTTCTGAGCCGCTGTGGGGTGGAAGGGCAGAATCTTCTTGATGGCCTCGCGTGCGCGATTGTCCAGGCTGAATGCGATTCCGGTTTGCGCTTTCTGCTCCCGCCGTTTAAGTTCCAGACCCAGCTCCAGGAAGAAGAGTTCTTCAAAGATCAGGCGCACATGAGCTGGGGTTCGTGAGGCTTGCAAGTCCTGAAAGCTCTCGCCGGGATCGGGCCAGTGGACCTTCCATATCGCCTCTCGTGGAGCGATCAGGCTCAGGTGGCGGCGCACCGCGGCTGGAACCGGGTCGGGGAGTTGCGGGGGAAGATTCTCCAGAACGTGGTGGATGACGCGCCGAAACCAGCGAGGAGTCAGGCGGCCCTGACCCGTTGACTCGTAAATGGGGACGATCCGCCCCACTTCCAGCGAGGAAGCCGCTTTCTGCTCTCCGCTATCGGCTTCGTCCGAGGAATCGCCGAGAATCTCAAACTGCGGTTGCACCAGTTGCAGCTCTCCGCCGTGAAGCTCTTGCTCCACTTTGCCGTAGAGAGCCACCAGTTGCCCCGGCTTGAAGCGGTCGCGCAGATATGTGGCGTTGAACCATATGCATTTCAGCCGGTTCCGGCCCTGGCCTGCAGTCATCTGAAAAATGGGCATGCGCCGGGTGCGGAACAGGCCCGAGGTGCGCACTTCCGCAATGACTGTGGCCATCTCTCCAGCGCGCAGTTCGGAGATTCCACGGGGATTCACACGATCTTCGTAGCGAAAGGGCAAATAGTGCAGCAGGTCGTCCACGGTGTGAATGCCCTTGGCGCCCAACACCTCGGCCAGACGAGGGCCGATGCCCTTTACGTATTGGACGGAGGTGGTCAGCTCCAGCATCTTTGGGGATGTTAGCAGGAGAGCGGCAATTAGCATTTGGCACTTGGCATTTAGCCAGGAATACTCGGTGCAGATGGAGGGATAATTGCCAATTGCCAATTGCCAATTTGTTAAGTGCTGATTCTCCGGTGTCTAAACGCTCAGTGACGAACTTCGTCCACTCCCTGATTGCCGTCTTGGCAGGAAATGCGGCTTACTTTCTGCTGATACCCTACCTGCCGCTGCGAGCGCGGCATGTGCCGTTCCGGATCGACCTGGGTCTGGTCGTGGATTGCTGGTTCTGCCTGGTCGCATTCGGGATTGTCAAGGCCATAAGCCGCCGAAAGCGCGCTTCCAAACTGGGCAAACAGTGAACGTTCCAGCCTCTCCACGTTACTTTCGGAACCTCGGTCAGGCCTCGGGCGCAGGTTACAATCCGGCTGGCCACATGCAAAAAATCGCCATCCTCTACGACGCCAGTCAGGCGGTGCTGTCCACGTTCGATCTGGACGAGGTGTTGCAGCGCATCCTGCTCATTGCGCGTGACTATTTCCACCTGCAGAATGTCGCTATCCTGTTGCTCGACAAGGACACAGACCAGCTTTGTACTCGCTCCCAGATTGGCGGCGAACCGGGGCTGGAGGACGCCCGGGTGACCGTGGGGAGCGGGCTGATCGGCGCAGCCGCCAAGAAGAAGCGTCCCCTGTATGTGCCTGACTTCACAAAAGATACCCGCTACGTACCCCGGGGAAAGAAGACCCGTTCCGAGCTGGCGATTCCGCTGATGGTGCGGGATGAAATGGTGGGCGTCCTGGATTGCCAGAGCGAAAACCCAGACCACTTTGACCCGGAAACCGTCGACTTGTTGACTTTGTTTTCCACCCAGGCCTCCATGGCCCTGCAGAATGCCCGGCTGTATTCTCTGGAACGCCGGCGAGCCTCGCAGCTGGAGGCGATCAACGCCATCGCCAGGGAAACCACCGTTGTGCTGGACGTAAAGGACCTGCTTTCGAAGGCCTGCGAGAAGATTCAGAAAGCATTCCTGGTCTGTCATGTTTCCGTCCTGCTAAAAGAAGACGAGGACCTGGTACTGCGTGCTCACCATGGGGACCTGACGCCGCGCATCCCGGAAGGTGGAAAGGTTCCCGCAGGTGCAGGTTTATGGGGACGCGCCTTGCGTGAGAGCAAGACCTTAATCGAGAATGACGTAAAGGCGGCCCCGGATTATGTCGGGATCTACGTGGAAACCGGCTCCCGCATGTGCATTCCTCTGGTTTCCTTCGGACAAACCCTGGGCGTCCTGGTTCTGGACAGCGCCCAACCCGGTTCCTTCAGTGTCACCGACGTTCAATCGCTGGAATCCGTAGCCGACATCTGCGCCACCGCCACTCAGAATGCTCACTACGTGGACCGAGTCAAGCAACTGGCCTATCTCGACGGTCTGACCGGAATTTTCAACCGCCGCTACTTCGAACTGCGCATCGAGGAAGAAGTGGAACGCTCCCGCCGGTTCAACACCGGCATGGCTGTGATCATGGTGGATATCGACCAATTCAAACGCCTGAACGATGAATTCGGACACCTGCTGGGAGACGAAGTGTTGCGCCAGGTATCCTCGATCTTCTACCAACAGCTGCGGAAGATCGACGTAGTCTGCCGTTATGGAGGAGAGGAGTTCGCCATCCTGCTGTCACAAACCAGCCAGCAGCACGCTATGAGTGTCGCCGAGAAGCTGCGGCGAATGGTGGACAACTGGCAATTTCCGGGCGTGCCACGGTCAGTCACTATCAGTGCCGGTGTTGCCACCTGTCCCGATCATGGCAGCACGCGCGACGAGCTGGTAAAAGCCGCGGACGCCGGAATGTATGCCGCCAAACAAGCGGGAAGAAATTGTGTGCGAGCAGCATCCGCGGTTGAGCACGGCCGGGCGCAAGGAAGCGGTAAGTAGCGGCTTGCGGGGGAGCAGGGCTTCCAGCCTTGCATTACAAGCCGCAGCCCTAGATGTCGGCCTCGGGTTGCCAGCCTTGCTGCCTTGGGCTTTTTCGAATCTCGAGTTCCTCATCCCGGAGCTCGCGCTCCAGTTCATGCATTTCTTGTTTCAACTCTTCCTGATGGTCGCGCAGTTCTCTTGTGGCTTCATCCAGGTCCGGCCTTATGCGCCGTATCTCGCGGACCGTGCGTTCAATTTCGGGCTTCATGTGGGCGATCTCGGATTGAGCCTCGCTCAGGTCGATGGTGGTGGTTTCCGCATCAACATCAACGTCTAAACTCTCGTCCAGGAACTCAGACTGGTTGCGTTCCGGCAGGGTCAGAGTCAGGCTCTGCTCCTTTTTGTCACGAATAATGCTGACCGTGACGGTGTTGTTCTTGCGGCCGTGTATCGCATGAGTGAAATCGCCGCTGTCACTGATGGACTCGCCGTTTACTTTTACGATTACATCGCCGGCCCGGAACCCTGCCTTCTCGGCGCGGCTGCCCTTTTCCACCGAGCGCACCAGCACTCCCTGACCATTTTTCGCGCCGAAGAAATCTCCCAGTTGCGGAGTCAGGTTTTCCACCATCAGCCCGCTACGCGCGGAGGAGTGCACCACCACAACGGAGACCGGCACATCCATCTCCGGGAGCATAGGTGTGGCAGGGATGGCTGGTATGGCAGGCAGGGCAGGCATGGCGAACCGGAACGACTTGCCCGGGGTCGCCACGGCAAAAGTCTTTTGGCGATCCGCCAGCTGGGCTTTCAGGCTCATGGGCTGCCCATCACGGCTGATTCCGAGGTTCACGACCCGTCCTGGCGGAATTTCGCGGATCATGCGGCGCAATTGCTCCACACTCTCTACCTGGTTCCCGTTGATGCTGAGAATTACGTCGCGCTCTTTCAATCCGGCTTTCCCGGCCGGAGCATCCTGATCGACCAGCGTGACTTCTACGCCGTGTTCTTCCTTCAGCTTCAAATCGCTTAGCCGATCCGCTGTGATATCGCGAGTGTCAACCCCGAGATACGATCCGCCCCCGAAGTCTTCACTGGAGAAGCCGAAGGTCTCGCTGAAAAGTTCCGGCGTATAGGCCTGGCCCCCGTTTGCGGCCGCCACGAACATTGGAAAAATCAATACTACGAGGATCGCGTTACGCATGTTCGTCTCCCTGATCCAATCTCATCGACTGGCGAGAAAGGTGATGTCTCCTGTGGTGGTGCGCACCTTGAGCACCGGGCCGCCTCCATTCAGATTGCCTTCCGCTGTGGCCGTGCCCGGCCCCCACTCGCCACCTTCAGTTGTGACTCGAATCTCGGAAAAGTCGGAGCGGATGCGATGGCCATTGGCCAGCTCAATGGAGGCCCGAATCGTCATGCTCAGATTTGGCGCGAGATAAACCGTAATGTCCCCGGCGGAAGTCTCCAGCAATGAATCTGCGCGCTCCCGTCCGGAGACGAATTTGGCGACGATTCCACCCGCCCCGGTCTCAGCCCGGGCCGCGGGTACGCCGTTGAGGGTAATGCTGCCCCCGCCGGTTTCAGCTCGCACCGCTCCGGTTGCCGAGCTCAGACGGATACTGCCGCCTCCGGTTTCAATTTCCGCAGGGCCGGCGATTTCGCCTAACTCGATGCTGCCCCCGCCGGTCGTGACCTTCAAAGACCCGGAGCAACGCTGTACCTCGATGCTGCCGCCCCCGGTTTCCAGCACCGCACCCTGCACGCAGGAGGCGACCATTACGCTGCCGCCCCCAGTCTCAGCATTGATCTTACCCTTGGCCGAAACTACCTTGATGCTGCCGCCGCCAGTGCGAAGAGTGAGATCCCCGCCGACCGTGCCCACGTCAATGCTTCCCCCGCCGGTCTCGGCGTTGATCGCGCCTCCGATATCGTCGAGGCGAATGGATCCCCCCCCGCTCTCACCTTCGACCCTGCCGGCGATGCCAGAGGCGGTGAGATCGCCGCCTTCGGTTTCGACTTTCACCAGGTCGGTGTTGCGCGGGACATTAACCACAAACTCGCTGGAGGACCGGCGTGGCCGGCCGCCCTGCCATTCGCCGACTACCCAGGCGGTGTCTCCGCGAACATAGACGCTGATCTTGTAAGACTCGAATTCGCGTCGGGCCTTTTCTTCAGACGAGGCGTACGAACGATTGCTGATGACGTAACTGATAGCCTGCTGCGGACTGCCCACAACCCGCACTACTCCTGAATCCACCTTGACTCGCAGATTCTTCGCCGCCGGTAGAGAACCGGTGATCTGGCGCGACCATCTGCCATTTTCCTGATAGACCCGAGTCTGTTCGTCGGGGCGGGTATCTTGTGCTACCGCCAGGGGCAACAGCAACACCAGAACCGCAGCGATGTTAGATAGTTTCCTCAACTTTCACCTTCCCATCTGCTCATACTCAGGGCAAGCTCCTGCCCATATTTGCGTAGTCAATCTCAATCGATCTCCGCCGTCTGGGCCAACATATTGCGGGCCTGCGACTGGATGTACTGGTTGGGATCTTTCTCCGCCAGCTTCTGCAGCACCATACGCACGCTGCTGTCGGCGCGCACCGGATCGAGCAAATGCATGGCCTGCGTCCGCAACCCCGGATTGGAGTCATTCAGCAACGCTTCGAGAACCGCATCGCGCACACGAACATCATCTTTCACATAAGACCCAAGACCCTCGATAGCCTTCAACCGCACGCCCGGATTGGAGTCATAACGCAACGCATACAAAAGCGCTTCGCGTACACGGACATCGTTCGGCGTTTGCGTCAGCAGGTCCACGGAGTCCATCCGCACGCCGGAGTTGTAGTTGTTGCGCGTGGCAAACAGCAGCAACTGCTGGATACGCTGATCGTTGAGCGCCCCTTGCGCTTCCTGCGTCGAAACCGTGTCGTAGCGGATGCTGATCTGAGAAGAGCCAGGCTGTTGCGAGATGGAGCGGATGCCGGTGATGGACGATTCTGTGGGGGTGGCGGTTGTAATCTCGAGTGGGACTCGGCCATTCATCACTTGATAGGTGGCCCCAATTCCGCCCGCAAAGCCCACGATGAAGATGGCCGCCGCCAGCGCCGGAGCCAGCTTGATGGGACGGAGCCACGCGCCCGGGTCAAACACCAACCGTTGCCAGAAGCCGCCCGGCTCCGTGGTTTCGAGCGCCTCCTGCAGGCGCATACGGGACGCCGCAATCAGATTGGGAGACGGTTCCTCCACCGGAAACTGGGAGAGCGTGGCATGCAGTTGACGAGCCGCCTTCAACTCCGCAGCGCAATTCGTGCAGCGCCCGACGTGTTGCTCCAGTTCGTAACGAGCGTCATCGGGAAGTTCGTTATAGATGTGCAGCAGAATGTTTTCTTGTACCCATTCGCATTTCATAGTTGCACCCCCTCGTGGGGGAAGTGTGAGGTGGACACTCTTGTCATCGCATGTCCGCCAGAGAGCCACGCAACTTCTGAGTGGCCCGGAATAAGGTATTCTTCGCCGTTTCTTCGGTAGTATTCAAAATCTCGCCTACGGTCCTCAATTTCAGTCCTTGATAATGCTTCAGCTCGAAAACCATGCGCTCCCGAGGCGTGAGTTTCTCCAGAGCACGGTTGATGCGTTTTCCCAATTCGCGGCGCATCAGGTCGCGCTCGGGATTGGCGCCGGCCCGGCCATCAGGGACCTGGGCGAGAACGTCGTAGGCTTCGCCCTGCGCATCCATCGCGACCGGCGCGTCTTCCTTGCGCACCTGCTTCTTCCGCAGGTGATCCAGACAAAGATTGGTCACGATGCGGTAGATCCAGGTGTAGAAGGAGCACTCGAAGCGAAAATTGCCCACGCTCTTGTACGCCTTCAGAAACGCGTCCTGGTAAATGTCCTGGGCTTCGTGTTCCGACCCGGTGAGATGCATGGCCAGCCGGAGTACGGCCTGGTCGTAGTGACGCACTAATTCCTCGAAGGCAGCGCGATTGCCCCGCTGCGCCTCGCGGACCAGCAACGTGTCATCGATACGGCCTAAACTGTGCCCAGCCATGTGGCCCCGCGCGAGGGGGTCCTGGGAATCGCTGCTTCGTTCCCGCCCGCGACTCACGTCCGGATGGGAACACCCGCCAACCGCTAGATTTACTGCCCACGCATCGGCCGGCATCTCTCGTTGTCCTCGACTAGGCCGGGTGCCCTGCCGTTCTCCCCGGTTGCATAGCTATGGACGTGTCAGCAAAAGAACCGTGAGCACAAATTATAGGAGTTTGGCAGGATTCGTGCTCTGTAGGACGCTCACCGAGCAGGAC
>JBGQIG010000099.1:0-9226 GCA_041498365.1 Terriglobia bacterium
GTCTCGCACGTAACCTCGAAGGGATCCGCAAACTCTGACTCTTCCATGATGGGCATAAATTCCGGGTAAGTAGGACCAAAATCCCTCAGTAGGAGGTCAACGTTACAGTTTGCGCACTTCACAGCCCAGTAAGTATGTTCCATAGTGCCGTGATTATACGCCCCTCCACGTCATTGAATCGTCTCCTCCGGCTTCGTTGCCTCCTCCAGCAGCTTCATGCCTCGGAGCAGGGCTTCCGGCATCTGCTTTACGTATTTGGCGGTGGTGACCGACAGGTTGCTATGCCCGAGAAGTTCCTTCGCGGCCAGGGCATCGCCGGTTAGCTGCGTCAAGATGGTGGCGGCACCTCTCCGGCCAGCATAGAGACCCTTCCACTCCACCCCCTTCGCCCGCAGTGTCGGTGCGATCACGTACTTGACCAGACTCTTCATGTCGCGCGGGAATAGGCGATCCCCCTCGGGGCACTGTGAACGCCACAAACCCAGGGCAACCTTGACCGGCGCGATGAGTGGCAGGGATCGAATAGAGCCCGCAGTCTTGGGCGTGCCTTCTTTGCCGCGAACGATCGAACGCCGGATATGAATCCAATCCTCTTCGATGTCGCTCCACTGCAATCCTTGAATCTCCCCAGGCCGAAGGCCGGCGAAACAAGCCAAGGCAAGCACAGCTTGACAATCGGCATGATCCACCAGAGCCGAGATGATATTTTCTGCCTCTTCCAGGGTGTAGTGATCGGTGTCCTTGGGGGCGATCGAGCGGCCCAGGATCTTGACGTCGTGCCAGGGATTCGCTTCGATTAGGTCGAGATTAAGCGCATGGGAAAAGATACCGGAAGCCAGGGAGCGGACATGCTGGACGGTAGAGCGGCACAGTGTCTTTGCCAGGGCTGTTAGAAAGATCGAGCCCATAGATGTGCGGTATTCTCTCAGCGTCTTCGTTCCAAAGTGACCGGCGAGATGCTGTGTCCAGACGTGCCGATAACCGTAGACCGTGGAATGGCGAAGGTTCTCCTCAGCGAACGGTAGATAGGTCTCAGTCCAAAACTCCGCAACGGTGATGTCGCGCACGTTGCCGGGGATGTTTCCCGCGTTGACCGTTCGCATGAACTCATCTGCGAGTAGCCGAACCGCGCGGCAAGTGCGCGAGTAGAATTTGTCATCCTTTGAGCACAACCGGTGCGATGGCTGTTTCCCGTTGGCGTAATAGCGGACGTAGAAACCGCCGGCCACTTCGTAGATGTAGCCCTTTTGGTATCGCATGACCCCACTCTACTACAACATGCATGATCATGCAAGAAGAAAAGTTATGTTGTTGAATAATAATGGGTGAATCTATTTCATCCCCCGGTTCCTCCACCCGGCCGCCACCCCCAGAGAGCTTCCAAGGAGGCGACCAGACTTTGTGACAGTCAAGGTCTGGTAAAGAGCAATTGAAGATTTCAGATTGAAGATTTCAGATTGCCGGGCCGTACGTGTTGAACAATCTGCAATCTGAAATCAACAATCTGAAATAGTTCTTAGAGTCCGAACAGCTCGCGCAGGCGCTTGGTTTGGGCCCGGCTGACGGGAATTTCGGTCTGCTTCTTGTCGTCCATCCGCAGTTGATAAGAACTCTTGAACCAGGGGACGACTTCCTTGATGCGGTTGATGTTGACCAGGTAGGAGCGGTGCGCGCGCCAGAAGAGGTTGGGGTCAAGACTGTCCAGCAGCTCTTCGAGAGTACGGCAGTTGGATTGTCCCTCCATGCCGTTGGGCCCGCTGGTCACAACCGTAATCACGCCCTCCTCGATGGAGGCGAAGCCGATGTCCTTCTGGTTGACCAGAAAGAGACGGCCCCCGGCCTTGATCAGAATTTTGGAGGCCTGCGGTTTCTGCGACTCCAGCATCCGGACCAGGGTTTCCAGTTTGTCCGAGGAAGCGCTGCCGGATTCCAACTTGGCGCGCACCCTCTGCACCGACTGCGCCACCCGTTTCTTGTCGAAAGGCTTGAGGAGATAGTCGATGGCGTTTACTTCGAACGCCTTCACCGCGTACTGATCGAAGGCCGTAGCGAAAACAATTTTGGGCAGTGCGACCTTCTTATCGAGCAGCTTCTTGATGACGCCAAAGCCATCGAGGCCGGGCATTTGCACGTCGAGAAAGACCAGGTCGGGATTGTGTTCGCGGATAAGATTGACGCCTTCAACGCCGTTCTTGCCCTGGGCTACAACGTCCACGTCGCCTACGTCCTTTAGCAGGAAAGCGAGTTCGTCGCGGGCAAGCTGCTCATCGTCCACGATGACTGCGGACAGGGACATTCCTTCTCCTAGGAGAGCGCAACCAAAGTATATCTAGTGGTGCTTGAAACTGCCAACCTAACAACGTCAAAAGCTTTTAACCGCAAAGGCCGCAAAGAATTTCGCAAAGGTCGCTAAGAAAATCCTTCGGCTCGCACATGGAGCTTTCCAGGCGGTAAACTTATCGTTCCATGAATTATATCTACGGGATTAATGCCGTTGCCGAGGCGCTCAAGGCACGCGGCCGTTCTTTTGAATGGGTCGGGGTGGCGAAGGAGCGTCACGACCTGCGTCTGCAGCGGGTGGTCGAGGAATGCCGGCGGAACCGCGTGGCTGTGCGCTTCCTGCCGCGCCCGGAACTTGACCGCATGGCTGGAAACAACGCACACCAGGGCGTGGTTGCGGTCACTTCGGGCAAACAGTACAACGATCTGGACGACGTGGTCGCAGCCAAGCGTGGACAGTATTCCCTGGTAGTAGTGCTGGACGGAATTGAGGATCCGCACAATCTGGGCGCGATTCTCCGCACGGCCGATGCATCCGGTGCGGACGGAGTGGTAATCCCGGAGCGTCGCGCCGCGGGAGTGACCGCGACTGTGATCAAGGCCTCGGCCGGCGCCAGCGAACATCTTCCTATTGCCAAGGTGACGAACATCGCCCGTACATTGGACGAACTGAAAGAGAAAAACTTGTGGATCGTCGGGCTGGACGAGCGCGGTTCCCAAAGTTACGACACGCTCGACTACAACATGGATTGCGCCATCGTACTGGGTTCCGAGGGCAAGGGCGTCCACGACCTGGTGGCGAAAAAGTGCGACTTTCTGGTTTCCATACCTATGCTGGGGAAGGTGCCTTCGCTGAATGTCTCGGTGGCTGCGGGAGTCGTGTTGTACGAAATCGTGCGCCAACGACGGAAGCACGCGCAATGAGGTTCCTCGGTGTCCTCGGTGTCCTCTGTGGTTTGGTGATTCAGGTTCACGCCATCGATCGCGAAGCCTTCACCTTCACCAACTACGATCTTGATGTTCGCATCGAACCCGAACAACAGCGGCTGGGGGTGCGCGGCAAGATCACTTTGCGGAACGACTCAGCAGCACCTCAGAGAAACCTGTCGCTGCAGATTTCCTCCAGCCTGGATTGGAGATCCATCCAACTTGACGGCAAAGCGGTCCAATTCGTTTCTCAGCCCTACACCTCGGACATCGATCACACCGGCGCGCTCTCGGAAGCGATCGTGACCCTACCCAGGGAGGTCGCGGCGAAAGGCACGGCGGAATTGGAAATTGGATATGAAGGTATCATTCCGCTCGATGTAACGCGGCTAACGCGAATCGGGGTGCCGGAAGATCAGGCCCGGCACAGCGACTGGGACCAGATTGGCAAGTCTCTGACTGCCGTGCGCGGCATCGGATATGTGGCGTGGTATCCGGTGGCGACAGAATCGGCGAATCTTTCGGAAGGGAACAGTGTGTTTGAGACGGTTGCAAGATGGAAGGCGCGGGAAAGATTTTCCGAGTTGAAGATTGAGATAACTCAGTCGGGGGAGGGCTCAGCCGCAATATTGCTGTGCAATGGAAAGGGAGGCTTACGTTTTGAAGAGCGGATGGGCAGAGCGTTTGGAACTACAACCGAGTGCCAATTCTACCCGCTGGGATTGACCGTACCATTTTTCCTGATCGGCAACTACGATGGCTTAGATCGGCCACCCGTGAATATCTCGTACCTTCCCGATCACAGGCCGGCTGCTGAGAACTACGCGCTGGCGGCGCAGCTGGCGGTTCCCTTTGTCACGGAGTGGTTCGGCACTCCGAAAGGACGACCAGAAGGCAGGGCAGAAGTGGTGGAACTGGGCGATCCCGAAGCCGCGCCGTACGAGAGTGGAAGCCTGCTGCTCACACCGCTCAACAGCGACTCCAGGCTGGCGCAGCTGACGGCGGTTCACCAGCTCACGCATGCCGCCCTTTTCTCACCACGTCCGTGGATTTACGAAGGGCTGGCGCATTTCGCCCAGGCACTTTACCGCGAGCGGGAAAGCGGACGCCAGGCAGCGCTCGACTTTATGGGCCTGCATCGCGCGGTGGTGGCGGAGGCGGAAAAAGCACGGGCCTCGGAGCAGGGGCAGAAGAATAATAACGACGCCGGAGAGTCCCTGATTAACACAAGCGTCGAAGAGTTCTACCGCAGCAAGGCGTTGTACGTCTGGTGGATGCTGCGCGACATGATCGGCGAGGACGCGCTGAAGAAATCACTGGCGGCATATCGTCCCGACGCCGACCAGGCGCCCTCCTACGTACAGCACCTGATCGAAGCGCAATCGAAGCGTGATCTGCAGTGGTTTTTCGACGACTGGGTCTATCATGACCGCGATCTCCCGGATTTCCAGGTGGCGGCGGTGTATGCGCGCCAGACTTCAGGGAATGCTTATGTTGTGACTGTCACGGTCGAGAATCTGGGAGATGCCGGAGCTGAGGTGCCGTTGATTCTCAAGATGGAACAAGGACAGGTTACAAACCGGCTTCAGGTGCTGGGAAAATCGAAAGCCATCATCCGTATCGAGGCCGTTTCCACTCCCCAGGAAATTGTGGTGAACGACGGCAGCGTGGTGGAGAGCGATATGAGCAACAATGTGTACAGGATTGAGCTTCCGGGGAGAACCAATTGAAGATTTCAGATTGTAGATTGCAGATTTAAGAACATAGTGCCGTGGTGTTTCAATCTGAAATCTAAAATCGACAATCTAAAATCGCTTTTCTTGGAGGAAGACTTTTGGCTTATATCCAGTTTCTCGGCGCGGCCGGCACTGTCACCGGATCAAAGCACCTGGTCAACACCGGCTCAGATGCGGGCGGTAAAGGCGGATTTCAGACGCTCATCGATTGTGGCATGTTCCAGGGAGCCAAGGAATGGCGGTTGCGCAACTGGCAGCCCACGCCGATTCCCGCGCGCAATATTGATGCAGTGGTGCTAACCCACGCGCACCTCGACCACTGCGGCTGGATTCCCAGGCTGGTGAGAGAAGGCTTCCGCGGTCCGATTTATGCCACGCCGTCCACCATTGACCTGTGCGGCATCATCCTTCCCGACTCCGGCCATCTGCAGGAAGAAGACGCCAATTTCTATAATCGGCACAAGAAGTCGAAACATGATCCCGCTTTACCGCTGTACACACTCGCGGAAGCGGAGGCAAGCCTCCAGTATTTCCGTCCGGTAGCGTTTGAAGAAACCAGGCAGCTCTCATCCGAGATTTCATTTCGCTTTGTGCCTGCGGCCCATATCCTGGGATCTTCAATGGTGGAGTTCTCCCTCCGGTTGAATGGTCAAGCCCGGCGGCTCCTGTTCACGGGAGACATCGGGCGGGTTCGCAACCAGAACAGCGCACCCGGGAAAGTCGTGCGCTCGGGACCCACCGAAGGTGAGACCGCCGACGTTCTGGTCATGGAGTCTACATATGGCAACCGGCAGCATCCCACGGATGATCCCCGGCCAAAGTTAGCCGGAATCATTCGCCAGACGGTGCAGCGTGGCGGCAGCGTGATTGTGCCAGCATTTGCCGTCGAACGTACGCAGAAATTTCTTTTCATCCTCAAGCAACTGATGGAATCCGGACAACTTCCCCGTATTCCTGTGTACTGCGATAGCCCCATGGCGATCAAGGCGGTCGAAGTTTTCCTGAAGCACAAGGAAGAGTGCAGTGAGGAGACCTGCCAATTGATCAGGCAATACGGCTCGCCCCTGCAGTGGCCCGGCTTTACATTTGCCTTGACGCCGGAAGACTCGAAAAAAATCAATGCCACAGACTTCCCCGTGATTATCGTTTCATCCAGCGGAATGGTGACCGGCGGGCGCATCCTGCACCACCTGATGCAGCGGCTGCCCGATCCGAAAAATACTGTGATTTTTATCGGATTCCAGGCGCCGGGAACGCGGGGGGCTACGATCAAGAGCGGTGCGCCCGAGGTACGTATCTTCAGCGAGACAGTACCCATCCGCGCTGAGGTGGCGACGCTCGAACAATTCAGCGATCACGCCGATACACCAGAGCTGCTGGAATGGTTGCGCACCTTTACCCGGAAGCCCGGGACCACCTACCTGGTGCACGGCGAACCCCCCGCGTCCTCCCAGCTTCGCGACACGATGGCGAAAGAGCTGGGCTGGAATGTGCAAGTGGCGGAGTGGATGCAGAAGGTGGAAGTGAAGTGATGATTGGGGAATTTGCAAATTGGGTAATTGTGTAATTTAGTAATCGAATATTCTGGAGCGTTTTCAATTACCCAATTACACAATTACCCGATGGGTGAAGATGTTATGACGGAAAGCGAACTGAAAAAGCATCTCGATGCGGCTGAAAAAAGTCCGAAACAGATCGCGGCGGCAGTATTGGGTCTGCCGGAAAAGACGCTGCGCTACAAGCCGGCTCCTGACAAATGGTGCATCCTGGAGGTACTTGGCCATCTCGCCGACATCGAGATTGTGTACGCGTACCGCCTCCGCCAGATGCTCGCCGACAACAAGCCGGTGATTGCCCCGATGGACCAGAATGACTGGGCGCGGAACCTGGGCTACACCGAGACTCCTCCCGCGGAACTGGTTGCGCTCTACGGATTGAATCGCCATGCCAACCTGCGGCTATTGCAACGCCTTAAACCGGCGGACCTTGAGAAGTCGGCCTATCACCCAGAGCTTGAGAAGGATGTCACCGTATCGGAGATGGTCGAAAAAATGGGTGGCCACGGAGCCAGTCATCTGGAGCAGATTGAAAGATTGAAGAAGGAAGCGAGTAAGAGATAGAGGCGGTGTTATTGGTTGTCCAAGGGTGCGATCGTCGTAAACGGAACTTCGATCCCGTCATCAACGCCCGACCAGGCCCGTGGACATCAGCCAGAACTGCATAGGTCCTTCGGTCGCATTGCCTTCCGCGTTGCGAAAGGCAACTCTCCCTCAGGATGACAAAAATGTCAGGGCGGGTTCTACATGTAAGTGGTGGTGAACTGCACCAGTGCGTCCAGTTTGGCAGCCGCCGCGCCCGAGTCGATGGACTGCGCCGCCAGCGGCAAAGCATTCCCCAAGTGATCGGCTCTTCCCGCAGCTACGAGGGCTGCGGCCGCGTTCAGCAAGACCACATCCCGCCGGGCTGATTTACTTCCCGCAAGAATTTCACGAATGATGGCCGCGTTGGCCTCCGCGTCGCCGCCCGAAATGTCTTCGAGCTGGGCGCGCTTGATTCCGAACTCTTCGGGCGTGACTTCGTAGCTGCGAACGTTGCCCTCACGCACTTCGGCGATCCGGGTCGGCCCCGTGATCGTGATCTCATCCAGGCCATCCAGGCCGTGCACCACCAGCGCGCGATGAAGGCCCAGCATGCTGAGCGCCTCAGCCAGCTTTTCCACCAGGTCGAGAGAGTACACACCGACTACCTGCGCTGAAGCGCCGGCCGGGTTGGTAAGCGGACCCAGCAGGTTGAAGACGGTACGCAGCCGAAGCTCGCGTCGCACCGACTGCACATATTTCATGGCCGAATGCATGGCCGGCGCGAACAGAAACGCGATGCCAATTTCCTCAAGACAGGTGGCCAGGACGGCGGCCGGCAAGCTAATTTTCACGCCCAGGGCTTCCATGACGTCGGCCGACCCGCACCTGGAACTCAGACTGCGGTTACCGTGTTTGGCCACGCGCACACCGGCTCCCGCGACTACGAACGCCGTGGCAGTTGAGATATTGAACGTGCCATAGGCATCGCCGCCGGTGCCGCAGGTATCCACCAGGGCGTCGCGTCCAGTGCCGCCGACATCCACTGTTGAGTTTTTGTGAATGGGCAGAGGGTCGGCAGCCGCACGAATTGCCTCGGCAAAACCTACAATCTCCTCTACCGTCTCGCCCTTCATGTGCAGGGCAACCAGCAGGGCCGCAATCTGCGCGTCGGTAGCACTTCCCGAAAAAATTTCCGTCATGACCGCGCGAGCTTCTTCGCGCGTAAGCGATTCACGCTGGTCGGCAATGCGCTGTAGAGCCTCAATGATCATAGGGTGGAGGCCAGCTTAACATCACGGCAGGATTTGGCGAAGCCTGGTTGCCCACCAGTTCTCGACCGTGCCCCGCATCAGCGTATTCCGAGGATGATTGCCTGGTCGTACAACTTGTCACGGTCCCGATGGTCGACCCGAATGTTGTGAAATCCAGCCTGCTGCATCAGATTGGCGACATCATCCGGCGAAAAGAGAGTGAAATCGTATTTAGTCACCGCATACGTTTCCATCTTCTCTCGGGAACGGATAGAGATGGCGGCGAGGCCTTCACTCTTCAGAACTCTATAGATTTCGCCAAGCCCCTGCGGCGCGTCGGGCCAGAAGTAGATAGTGTTGATGGTAAAGACGCGATCAAAACTGGCGTCGGGAAATGGAAGCTGAGATACAATGCCGACTTGCACCCGAGTCCGGCCTTCCGCGATTTGCCGGCGGAAGCGGCGCTCCGCCTGGCGCACCATCTCCGGAGAAAAATCTACTCCTGTGGCTACGCCGCTGGTTAGCGTCTCGGCCAATCGTGACAACGAAGTGCCGCCACCGAACCCTATTTCCAGCACATGATGCTGAGGCTTCAGTTCAAGTAGGTCGAGGGTGGAGTCGATGATCCGACGGTTGACACGATTCATGAACCGGCCGAATATTAGCGAGCCGAACCATCCATTCGGCTTGCGAAACTGCGCCGCCATGAATCGTTGCAAGCGCATTTAAAGGATGCTCAGGTTAACACAGGGTGTGCGGGTAAGTGCCAACGCGTAGTTTGCTCATGGCTCGACCCTTCGATAGAATCAAAAGTTGCTACCCGCTGCCCTAAGCTGCAAGCCGAGCGTTGCCGATAGGTCCAGTCAGGATTCTTTATGAAAATTCATGAATACCAGGCCAAGGGAATCCTGAAGAAGTACGGGGTCGCGGTGCCTCGGGGTGAAATGGTCGA
>JBGQIG010000100.1:0-9226 GCA_041498365.1 Terriglobia bacterium
ATGTTGGGGTGGTTCAGGGCAGATGCGGCTTTGGCCTCGCGACGAAATCGCTCCAGCGCCTGGCGATCCTGGGCCACGTCTTCCGGGAGGAATTTCAGGGCCACGAAACGGTCGAGGCGGGTGTCCTCGGCCTTGTACACGACACCCATGCCGCCGCCACCCAGCTTTTCAACAATGCGGTAGTGAGAAACGGTTTGGCCGATCATGGGACGTCTGGCGGCATCTTAGGCGGACGGGCAAGGCAAGTCAATGTTCGGCGACTGGCAAGTATTTGGACGGTAGGGTCTTACTTTGCGTTCTTTGCGGTGTCCTTTGCGATCTTTGCGGTCAAAATCTTTAACCGCAAAGGACGCAAAGGTACCGCGAAGGGCGCTAAGAAAACCATCCGGCAAGCTCCTTCCAGACACCAAGCTTTCTCGACTTGTCGTTTCACCTCTTCGTTGTACAATCGGGGACCTGCAATCCAGCGAATATCCAAAAAGGATCTTCCAAAAAATATGAACCGCAAGATAAACCTTTCAGCTCTCATGTGCGTGCTGGTGGTGGTGGCCAGCGCGTTTGCGCAGGAATTGCCTACCGCCAAGCCAGACGCCGTCGGGTTATCTCCGGAACGGTTGGAGCGGATCGCTACGGCGGTGCAGCACAGCATTGACGACAAGCGAATCGCGGGGGCAGTGACGTTGGTGGCGCGGCGGGGCCAGGTGGCCTGGTTCAAGGCGCAGGGCATGATGGATCGTGAGGCGGGCAAGCCGATGCGTCCTGACACCATGTTTCGCATCTGCTCGATGACCAAGCCCATCACCAGCGTGGCCGTGATGATGCTGTACGAAGAGGGTCTCTTTCTGCTTGATGACCCCGTCTCGAAATATCTGCCCGAATTCAAGAATCCGAAGGTCCTGGTAAAACCTGCGTCGGGCGAGTCCTACACCATTCCGGCCACTCGAGAGATCACAATTCGCGACCTCTTGCGGCATACCTCGGGGCTCACCTACCATTGGAATGCCGATCTCGGTCCCATGTACAGAGACGCGAATGTCGCGCACGGGGTGCTGCCATACGATGGCACGATCGAGGACAACGTCAAGCGCCTGGCGAGCGTCCCCTTGCTGTTTAATCCGGGGGATCGCTGGGAGTACAGCCTGGGAGTGGATGTGCTGGGGCGACTGGTGGAGGTGCTCTCAGGCAAACCGCTGGATGAATTTTTCCGCATCCGCATCTTCGAGCCGCTGGGCATGAAGGACACGTATTTTTACCCGCCCGAGAGCAAACTGGATCGTCTGGCCACAGCGTACACCTACTATGCCGGGAAGGGTCTTAGTCGCTTTCCCGATACACCGATCACGGAAGGCGCGACTGTCTATTCCGCCGACTATCCTTACCGGGGTCCCAAGAAACTATTTGCAGGCGGCGCCGGACTGGTCTCCACGACCGGGGATTACTTGCGCTTCTGCCAGATGATGCTGAACGGCGGCAAGCTGGGGAACACGCGCATCTTGAGCCGCAAGTCCGTCGAACTGATGAGCCAGGATCAACTGGGAAAGATTGGCCCTGATCGCGGCTTTGGACTGGGCTTCGGCGTGAACGGCGTGAAGGCGCCGCTGCCCGAACTGGGCTCGCCGGGGGAGTTCAACTGGGGAGGCTTCTTCTACACGGCCTTCTCCATCGACCCGAAAGAGCAGATGATCGTGATTTTTATGGGGCAACTGCATCCGACCGGAGGACTGCACCTCGACCAGGAGGTGAAAGTGCTCGCCTATCAGGCAATCAACGACTGAACTCGAACGGGTGAGCTGCGCCATGTGGAAACTTGCTCTGCTGGTAGTCTGCGTCGTGACCCCTGCCATCGCGGCCGAAAAGATGACTGCGCCACAGTTGATCGATCTGGCCAAGTCCAACAGTGCGGGCCTGCGAGACGCGATCGTTGCCAGCTTCGACGCCAAGGACCTGAAAGAGGGAACGGCCTGGGCCAGCCATGGCCCGGACTTCTTTTTCGCCATCGAAGCGAAATCAAAATTAGCGTTGGTTATTGACGACGGTTCCGGACGGCAGATGCAGAATCTGGCGGGCTCTGATCTGTGGTATTCCAGTGCACGCATTGAGCCCGTGGGCACGTTGCACTCCTTCTACTACCTGGTCAACGGCACGAAATTCGGCGGCCGGATGGATGTGCCGGCGTTCACACCACTTTCCTATCGGCAACCTGGGATTCCTTCCGGCACGCTGTCCGCAAAAATCGTGCACACCAGCAAGATCTATGACGGCATGAAGAGCGAATACTGGATTTATGTGCCTGCGCAATATGACTCGAAGGTGCCCACTGCGCTGATGGTATTTCAGGATGGAGGCGGGTACATCGATCGAGATGGCAACAAACCAGCCCTCAACGTTCTCGATAACCTGATCGCGCAGAAGAAAATTCCGGTGATGATCGCCGTGTTTATCAACCCGGGAGACATCACTGACTCTCCGGGGACGCCGACCTATACCTTTGTGAAGGCTTATTCCGACAAGTGGCATCGCAGTCTCAAGGATTCCATGCGCAGCACACTGTATGACACGGTCAGCGATCGCTATGTACGTTTCCTGCGTGACGAAGTTCTGGCCGATGTTCAAGCGCGATACAACATCCGCAAGGACGCATATAGCTGGGCCATCACCGGACAGTCATCGGGCGGGATCTGTTCCTTCAACGCAGCCTGGCAGATGCCCGACCGCTTCAGTCGCGTGATCTCCTGGATCGGCAGCTTTACCAGCCTCCAGTGGCAGGAAGATCCTGGAATTCGGGACGGAGGTCAGGACTATCCCGAGAAGGTCCTGCGTGAATCCAAACGCAATATCCGGGTATGGCTGCAGGACGGATCGAACGACCAGGAGGAGGACCGTTACGGAAGCTGGCCGCTGGCCAATCTTCGTCTGGCCAATGCCCTGAAGTTGAAGGGCTACGATTTTCACTTCAGCTTTGGCAAGGGTACACACAACTCCGCTCACGGAGCATCCGAGTTTCCCGAAGAGATGATGTGGCTCTGGCGAGATTACGATCCGGCCAAGACGGAGCAGGCGTACGAAATGGAACCATCCGAGAAGGCCAAGCCGCTGTTCCGGGTTTCAGTTGCAAATCGTGATACCGAGTAGGGAAGGAATTTACTCAACGCCTTCCAGGCGCGAGTGCATCGCTACCCACTGCTGCTGATCCTATAATGCCAAAATCAACTCTTGCCATGTGGTCGGCTACGCGGATGGCCTGCGCTGCAATGGTCAATGCCGGGTTTACGGCCGCGGAAGAAGGAAAGAAGGAAGCGTCCACTACAAACAGGTTTTCGTGGTCGAAGGACCGGCAGAATTCGTTCAGGGCAGCCTTGCCGGGGTCGCTGCCGAAGCGCACTGTGCCGCATTGATGCGAGACGGAGAGGCCGCCCATGTGTTTCGTCACATTGAGCTTGAATCCGATCTTCCGCATCAGCGAGGCGGTTCGGCTGACCAGGTGCTTGTGTCCGACCATATTGTTCGCAGTGTAGTGAAGCCTGATCGTGTCTCCTTGCAGGATGACGCGGTTTTCGGGGTCGGGCAGATCCTCGGACATGATCCACCAATCCACGCTTCGTTCGGCCATCAGGTTCCCAACGAAGTTTGGCAGGTACTTCTGCTTGGCCGTGAGCATCCCCGATTGGAGTTTGCCAAGTCCTTGAATATTGCCCATCGGGTACTTGAAAGCATCGTCCCCGAAGTAGAAGTCATTGATGCAAATTGTTTTCTGAAAATTGGTGTCGTTGATCTTCCAACCGATGCTCATGAGAGCTGTGTTGTTATGCGCCATGTAGTTGCGGCCGACCACGTCGGACGAGTTGGCGACGCCGCGAGGTGCCTGGTCGCACGCCGAGCGCAGCAGCAACGCGGCAGAATTCACCGCACTGGCCGCCAGCACGATAATCGGCGCCGTGATTCGTTCGATGCCACCGTTGCTCTCATACTCCACCGCATCGACGCGACGGCCATCGTGGGTAAGAACCAGGCGCAGGGCTTTCGCATTCGTCTTCAGGGCAAGTCTCCCCGTCGCCAAGGCGGGTAGGACCGCCGCTATTTCAGCGTCGGTCTTTGCATGCACCTGGCAAGGAAAACCATCGCAGGTCTTACAACGCACGCATGGTCCACCCTTATGACGTTGCACCGCGAGGGGCAGCGGGAAAGGCTTGATGCCATGGTCCTTCAGCGCGGACGCCACTCGTTCAATCACCGGTTCGTGATCGAGCGCGGGGTAGGGATAAGAGGGGATATCCGGCGGTTCGGTGGGATCGACGCCAGCCTCGCCATGGACGAGATAGAGCCGTTCTGCAAGATCGTAGTACGGCGCGAGCTGACGATAGGTGATCGGCCACGCGGGTGAGACACCGCCCGCATGTTGCAGCTCTTCGAAGTCCCGTTCGCGAAGGCGGAGCATCGTGCCCCCATACATCTTGCTGCTGCCGCCGACGTAGTAATAGGTGCCAGGGCGGAATGCCGTGCCATCTTTATCTAACCAGGTCTCCTGGGGCAGGTATTTTTGTCGGAAGAAGACGGCGGCAACGTCCCAGTTCTCAGGCTCCTGGGGCAGGTAGCCGCCGCGCTCCAACATAGTCACGCTCAGACCGTGCTGCACCAGGCGATGGGCTAGAGTGCCGCCGCCGATGCCGCTGCCGATCACGACTACGTCGGGAGAGGAAGCCATTGCAGCCGTCTTTGGTTCGGCCATCCTTGGTTCGGTTTCCGCAGGGAAAATCTGCCGCTCTTCACAGCGGATGCAGTTCGACCGCCATCCAGATGCAATCCGTGTCGGCGTAATAGCGGTGCCAAGGGTAGGTGAAGCTGCGGTCCTCCGCGACCGTAAAGAACGGGTCGTGGGTGAATCCTGGCGGCATCAGAACATCTTCGTATAGCGTGTCCTGACTGTTCTCGCGGAATTTTTGCATGTGTCCTGTGCCCAGGATCTGGGTGTGCACTTCCAGAAACTGGTGTCCAGTGTGGATAGTGCAATCCGTCTCCTCGGGCGTGTACCAGAGGTTCAACTTGAGCCGGTATCGCCGGGGCGAAGGTGAAACCCAGTTCGCCTGAGTGAAGGCTTCGACGGGGTCGAACTGAACCTCTCCGAGGTCGTCCTGCGATGAGATGTAGAGAGGAGTGCCGCGAGGAAACTTGGGATAGCGATGACCGTACCACTCCCAGGCCAGCGCGACGCCACCGAGATTGGTGCGTTGGCGTACGTGGAGCAACGCGGCGGTTTCACCACTCTCTATAGTGCAATGCTGGAGCATCGCGGATTTCCAGGGGAGAATGGTTCCGTGATCTCCTCCGGCCCGGTAGCGCAAGGCGGTGGTGGCGAGGTTCACGACGATCGCATCCTCAACCGGCATTTCGCGCACGGCGGTGACGAGGACGCTTTCGATCCAGTCATTTGAAAAGGAGAGAGAGCGGCGTTGGTTGGATTCAGGCATACGATTCTCGGCGAATATGCTGGGAGCTAATCCGGCGACCACGAACAACTGGCCGGAATGTGACAGAAACTTGCGTCGATCCATGATTAGCTCCGTCTCTACAGGTCGGCGGGATTATACAACCGTGCGGGCTGGTGCGGCTGTCCCAGGTCGGCGGGCAGATCGGGACTGGGAAGAGATTGGACCGCAAAGGTCGCAAAGGACGCAAAGACTTTGGTCGTGCCCTTAACATCTGTTGAAGAGTAGAAAAATAAGTACCGCAGGGACTGAAGCCCTGACTCATTTGAAAGCGCTGATTGCAGGGCCAAGGCCCTGCTCCACCCAGCCGGACCCCAAAAACCAGAGTTTTTAGCAGTCTCTTAGAATTTTGGGGGAATCCACTCCTCCTAACGCTTGCCACTATATTCGCTTCCCCGTTTGTCCCAGAGTAGAATGTTGCCGCGTTGGAGAGGTCGAGCGAGGAGGACGAGTATGCGGCTTACGGTTGGACAGATCATAGGAAAGGCTCTCAAGGCCTACGGAGTGCCTTATGTCACCGGCCTGCCGGGGCACGGCAATTGGAGCATGATCGATGCCTTCAACGATCCTGTCTCCGAGCTTCCTTTTATCCAGGTCATGCATGAACAGAACGCCGTCCACATCGCCGACGCGCATTACCGGGTCACGGGTCAGCCGATCGCGGCTTGCGCTTCGATCGGTCCGGGCGCGACCAACACGGTGATCGGGCTGGCGACCGCACATTGCGATTCGACTGCGCTTCTGCTCATCACCGGCAGCGCTGCCACCCACATGCGTGGGCACGGCGTCATGCAGGAACTGGATCGCTTCGCTTCGCCTGATTTTCCTCATGTTGCGGCCGCGGTCACCAAGCGTACCTTCGATGTGATCCGCGCCGATCAGGTGCCCTTCGTGATGCATCGCGCCTGGAACGCGATGTTGACCGGTCGTCCCGGTCCCGTGCACATGGAAGTGCCGCTTGATGTCCAGGTGGAGACGACGGACATTGACGTTGCCGATCTCGACAAACGCCTGCCGGTGGGGAAGCAGCGAGCGGATTCTCAGGCCATCGAAGCAGCGATCCGGCTTCTGCTCACGGCCAAGCGTCCCTGCATCGTTGTGGGTGGCGGAGCTGTCACGGCCAATGCGACTCCCGAGCTGACCACGCTGGTCGAGAAACTCGGTATTCCGGTGGTCTTTACCTGGAACGGCAAGGGCGCGCTTGCCGAGGACAATCCGATGTGCGCCGGCACCGCCGGCTGGCCGGGATCGCTACCCGGGAATCACACGGCGGCAAATGCTGATGTGGTGATGTCGCTTGGGTGCCGCTTCACCGATTGGTCAGCCTCGTCTTACCGGAAGGGTGTCACCTTCTCGATTCCGGATGCCAAGCTTATCCAGGTTGACATTGATCCACGCGAGATCGGGAAAAACTATCCGGCCGAGGTTGGGATCGTGGCCGACTGCAAGCTGGTGCTGGACGACATCCTCGCCGGCATCTCGGACGAGCAGGCCCGTAAGGCGTGCGGAGCCAGGAGTTCCTACCTTAGCGATGTGGAAGGTCTGAAGCAGGAGTGGGAAAAAAGGCTGGAGCGCCGCCGCTCTTACAATGGCATTCCCACGACGATGTTGCGCACGCTGCGGGAGCTGCGCAAGGTGCTTCCCCGGCATGGCATTGTGACTGTGGGATCGGGTCATCCGCAGAGTACGACCAAGCAGGCCTTCCCGGTCTACGAGCCGCGAACCCACATCACCTCAGGTTCGTTTTCTTCGATGGGCTTCGCGCTTCCCGCGGCAATCGGCGCCAAGCTGGCCAAGCCGGATACACCGGTGGTGTGCATCATTGGCGACGGCGACTTCATGATGTGTGTGCAGGAGCTCGCAATTTGCGTGATGTACAACATTCCGGTTGTGTTACTGGTGCTCAACAACTCGGGCTACATCTCGATCCGTGATGGGCAGAACTATCTTATGGGCCGGCAGATCGGGTCCGAGTTCAACCGTCATAGCGGCGACGGGGAGCCTTACTCGGTTGACTTCGTGGCGCTGGCAAAGTCGTTCGGCTTCGAGGTCGCAGCCAAGGTGCAGGCGTCGGAGGAAATCGGCTCGACCATCAAGCGAGCTCTGGACTCGAACGCGCCCGCTTTGGTTGAGGTGCCGATCACGCGAGATGTTTCCGTGGCTGCGGCGGAGGTTGTGGGCTGGTGGGACTTCCCGGTGCTGCCGACCGCATCGGACGCGGTCAAAGCGGATTACAAGGCGGGCTATGCGGCCGAACAGCATTCGTGTTCCACCGCGGACGTCGAACTGACCGAACCTGTCTCGGCGACTGGCTAGGACTGGGACCTGCAGCGCTGGCACGTTTGTCGGCTGTCCCGACAGTATCTTGCTCTCGGCGCGGCGGGCGGGACGCCCGCCGGACAGCCGCCGGGACGGCGGCGCTACTTTCGCGTCTCGCTCAAAAGTTCAGTAAGGAGGGCATTTATGGCACGCCATCTCAAGACCGGGCGCACGCCTGAGCAGAACGCCGCAGAGGCCAAGAAGGTCCGCGACATCGTCACTGGCATTCTGGAAGATATAGAGGGTCGTGGAGAGACGGCGCTGCGCGATATCTCGGAAAAGTTTGATAAGTGGAATCCGCCCGCGTTCCGGCTCTCGGAGCAGGAGATCAACGGGTGTTTGTCCCAGCTTACCCGGCGGAACATTGACGACATTAAGTTCGCCCAGGCGCAGGTGCGTAACTTTGCCCAAGCGCAGCGGTCGTCGATGAAGGACATCGAGGTCGAGACCTTGCCGGGAGTCATTCTCGGCCACAAGAACATGCCGGTGGACTCGGTCGGCTGCTACGTTCCCGGCGGCAAATATCCGCTGGTGGCGTCGGCCCACATGAGCGTGGTGACGGCGAAAGTCGCGGGTGTACCGCGGGTGATCGCGTCCTCGCCTCCTTATCATGGCAAGCCGAGCCCCGCGGTGGTTGCTGCAATGCACCTGGGCGGGGCGGATGAGATTTACTGTATGGGCGGGGTTCAGGCGATCGCCGCTATGGCTCTGGGCACGAAGAACATCGAGCCCGTGTCTATGATCGTGGGGCCGGGCAACGCCTTCGTGGCTGAGGCTAAGCGTCAGCTTTTCGGGCGCGTCGGAATCGATCTGATTGCCGGGCCGACCGAAACTCTGGTCATCGCGGATGAAAGCGTTGATGGCGAGCTTTGCGCGACCGACCTTCTGGGCCAAGCCGAGCATGGATTCAATACGCCGGCGATTCTGCTCACTACCTCCGAGAAACTCGCGCACGAGACCATGACTGAGGTCGAGCGCCTGCTTTCCATTCTGCCGACGGCCGAGTTGGCTTCCGTTTCCTGGCGCGACTACGGCGAGGTGATCGTGTGCGACTCCGATGAGGAGATGGTGCGGGAAGCCGATCGCATCGCCTCGGAGCACGTCCAGGTCATGACCCGCGATCCGGATTACTTCCTCAAAAATATGAAGAACTACGGAGCCCTGTTTCTGGGCCCGCGCACCAACGTGGCGTACGGCGACAAGGTGATCGGCACGAATCACACGCTGCCTACCGGCAAGTCGGCGCGCTATACGGGTGGGCTTTGGGTCGGCAAGTTTATCAAGACCTGCACCTATCAGAAGGTGCTCACCGACGAAGCTTCCGCCATGATTGGCGAGTACTGTTCTCGTTTGTGCGTGCTTGAAGGCTTTCTGGCCCATGCTGAGCAGGCCAACATAAGAGTGCGTCGCTACGGTGGGCGCGA
>JBGQIG010000101.1:0-9208 GCA_041498365.1 Terriglobia bacterium
AGTGAACTATGAACTTGCAGCCCGCTCCCGCCATAGTCAACGAAGCCTAACTTTCTGAATCTATTCATGAAAAAACTAACCCGCGACCGGGTTGTGCCTATCATCTCTGCGAGGGTCTCCTGACTGATCTTGGGGATTACAGTCTCGGGCACGCCTTCCTTGCCGAAATGAGCAAGCAAAAGCAGAATCCGAGCGAGTCTCTTTTCGCTGGAATTGAAGAGTTGGTCAACTAAATCCTCTTCGTATCGGATGTTCCGTGCCAGCAGATACGCCACGAACAGATCGGAGAACTTGTGTTCCCGGTGGAGCGCAAGCATCATTGCCTTCTTGTCAATTTGCAGAAGTTCGCAGTCCGTCATTGCGGTCGCAGACCCCATGCGTAAAGGCTGTCCAGCCAGGCCACCTTCTCCGAAAAACTCTCCCTCGCTCAATATGCCCAGGGTTGCTTCCTTGCCACTTTCGGATACGACCGTGAGTCTTACCTTGCCGGTCTGGATATAAAACACCGCGTCACTGGGATGCCCTTGGGAGAAGATGGTTTGTTTCTTTGGAAAAGACACAATCTTCCTGCCCTCGCCGATGGTTGCGAGGAATGCATGGGGATCAAAATCGCGTCTCTTCTTAGCCGCCGCACGGGGACCCATTAGTTCCTCCCCCCGCCGATTACACCGCTGAACCTAACCAGCGGTGTAATCGGCCTAGCGTCCTCCCGTTACAGAAATATCACATGCCAATTTGGATGGTCTGTCGGGCGTCCTACATACATGCAAAGTTTTGTTCGTGCGAGTGCCCCGAATTCGGGGCCTCGCTTGAAAGTAGCGGAATCGCCTAACCGTGGGTCACGTTCCGGGCGGTCGCGATATTTGCCTGTATCTGCGGCAAGGCCAACGTAGGGTACCCTACAGAAGATTCTTGGTTGAGGACTGTATAATTTTGCAGCTGCACGAATAAGCAGAGTTCCTGTCCCGCAGACCACGAGGACTAGTTGCGCCCCGTGTCTGGGATGGTTTCCGATCCTGGCTTGTGGCACGCATAGACCTCCAAGTCGTGCAGTCCGGCGAGCGGACCAATGCCGCAGGCAAGCCAGTCAGCAACATAATCCTTCTGTCGCTCTCCGATAGCGACTACAGCTCACTTCGTCCTCATCTCGAATACGTCAGCTTGCCAAACCATCTGGTCCTTCACGAGGCGGGTGGAAAGCTGGAATTTGCGTATTTCCCGAATCGAGGTTTAATTTCCCTTGTAGTTGTAATGAAAAATGGAAAAACCGCCGAAGCTGGCATAGTCGGAAAAGAGGGCTTTACGGGAACACTGGCGGCTGTTGGCCTGAGGAGCAGCCCGCTTCAAGCGGTGGTACAAATCACGGGGGATGGGTTTCGGGTCGAGGTTGGAGCTATGCAAGACACTTTGGACTCCGCTCCACACCTTCAATTGATGTTGAGCCGCTACGCTGCAATTCGGGGTATGCAGGTTGCACAAACAGCCGCATGTAATCGGCTGCACGATATTGAGCAGCGCCTTGCGCGGTGGTTGCTAATGACTCAGGATAGAGTGGATTCGGGGTTGCTGCCCATCACTCATGATTTTCTCGCAACGATGCTAGGGACAGATAGACCTACCGTGAGCTTGGCAGCTGGTGTTTTGCAGAGGAAGAAGCTCATCGAGTACACCCGTGGTGCAGTGAAGATCGTGAACCGCAAGAAACTTGAAAACTTCGCCTGCGAGTGCTACGGAGTTATCCGACGCTACGATGGCGAGCTTGGCTTGAAATAAGCCCGGAAGTGAAGACTCGTCCTTGGCTTAGTGCCGACTCGAAAACTTATTGTTGATAAATTACCATTCCACCAGTGACCTGGTCGGTGGTGTAAAACGCCCTGTTTACGCCAGTGGCTGTAGGGCCCCATGACTCCTCCCCCCTCACGCATTGACTCGCCCCCATGCTCACCCTAACATGGCACCCTAGGAGAGCTGCATCCAGTTCATGATCGGCCAGACCATCTCGCACTACCGCATCATCGAGGAACTGGGAGGCGGTGGGATGGGTGTGGTCTACAAAGCTGAGGACACCGAGTTGGGGCGGATGGTGGCGCTCAAATTTCTGCCTGAGCTGGTGGCCCAAAACCCGGTGGTGCTGGAGCGATTCCGCTTTGAAGCGCGGGCCGCTTCCGCCCTGAATCATCCCAACATTTGCGTGATCTATGAAATTGGTGAGGCGCAGCGGCGGCGCTTCATCGCCATGGAGTATCTCGATGGTGTGACTCTCAGGCAGCGCATCGCAGAGCGTCCCCTGCCCCTGCCGGAGTTGCTGGACTTGGGTATCGAAATCGCGGACGCGCTCGACGCCGCCCACACCCACGGCATCATTCACCGCGACATTAAGCCGGCAAACATTTTCGTCAGCCAGCGCGGCCACGCCAAGATTCTGGACTTCGGCCTGGCGAAGCTCAGCGTGGGCGACGCAGCCAGCGTCAGTGGCAACACTTTCGGGGGTGTCACGCAGTCTCAGGATATTGCTCGCCCTGGCTTCGCTCTGGGAACCATCCCCTACATGTCGCCCGAGCAGGCGCTGGGCCAGCCGCTCGACTCCCGTTCGGACCTGTTCTCTTTCGGAGTCGTGCTCTATGAGATGGCGACGGGAGTCCTGCCTTTCCAGGGACAGACTACGGCCGCGTTTTTCGACTCCCTGCTTCACGGCGTGCCGGAATGGCCTCTGCGATTTAACCCGACAACCCCTCCCGAGCTGGAGCGCATTGTGCGCAAAGCTCTGGAGAAGAATCCCGCGCAACGCTATGCCAGCGCGGCGGAGATGCGGGACGATCTGCAGCGCCTCCGCCGGGAAATGGAATCGGGGCAAGTTCAGGCCAGCGGGTCGACAGCGAAGCCGGCGCCGGATTCCAAAGAGAAAATCCGTCTTTTCTTCACTGCGGCGGCGACCACCGTTCAACCCCAGTCCAAGGCAGGTATCGCAAAGTGGCTGGGCCTCGGTATCTTTGCCGTCGCCGCATTGGTTGCAGTCATTCTGTTCATACGATCACCACAGTCCCCGCCAGTGGTGATTTCGTCGCTGCAGATTACAAACGACGGCGCATCGAAGCGCTCTCTGGTCACCGACGGAGCTCGGCTCTACTTTTCGGAAAACCTTGGCGGCCACTCGGTTCTGAGGCAGGTTTCGACCTCGGGTGGAGAGACGGCGCCCGTGCCCATCTCGCTGGCCAGCGCCGACATATATGACTTCTACCCGGGCCGTTCTGAATTGCTGGTGAAAGGCGTGGCGGAAGGCTCGGAGACAGAGTTACCGGTGTGGGTGTTGACCCTCCCCGCAGGGCAGCTCCGGCCCGTCGGCGACATCCTCGCACACGCCGCCACCTGGGCGCCTGATGGCCAACACATCGTGTATGCCAGGAAGTCAAGTTTGAACTTGTGCAATGCGGACGGGACCGATTCGCGGGAGCTCCTCACGGTACAGGGAGTTCCTTTTGCTCTGCGATTTTCTCCCGACGGCCGCAGCCTACGCTTCACCATTCGGGACACCAACCAGCGCACTTCCTCTTTGTGGGAGGTTTCGACCGACGGAAAGGGTTTGCACCCGGTGCTGCCGGACTGGAACAAGCCGGCCCAGGAGTTTGGCGGAGCCTGGACGCCCGATGGAGAATACTTCCTTTTTGAGTCAACTCGCGACAACACCCAGAACATCTGGGTCCGTCGCGAAGGGACATCCCTATTTCGCAAGGCGAGCGCGGAGCCGATGCAGCTGACCGTAGGGCCACTCCTGTTCAGCAATCCGACACCGAGCATGGATGGAAAGAAACTGTTCGTGATCGGCCAGCAGCGCCGGTTCGATCTGGTCAACCTGGAAAGCAAGTCGCAGCAGTTCTCCGTCTACCTTCCCGGAGTGTCGGCGGGCGAGGCCGATATCCTCCCCAATGGCGAGTGGATCACCTATGTGGCTCATCCGGAACTCACGCTGTGGCGCAGCAAACCGGACGGAAGTTCCCGCACCCAACTTAGCTACGCGCCGATGCAGGCGCATCTGCCGCGCTGGTCGCCCGATGGAACCCAGATCGCATTTATGGCATCGCGTCCGGGAAGACCGTGGAAGATCTTCGTGATTCCGGCCGAGGGTGGTACGCCGCAGGAAGTGACCGCCGGAGACCGCAACCAGGGCGATCATAATCAGGGCGATCCGACCTGGACACCCAAAGGAGATGTCATCGTGTTCGCGGGAATGCCCTGGCTGGATTATGGATCCGCGGCAGGGCCGAACATTCACGTGGTTGACTTGAAGACTTCGCAAGTCTCGGATGTGCCGGGCTCCGAAAACCTCTTTAGTCCCCGCTGTTCGCCGGATGGCCGGTACATTGCCGCCCTTTCCGCGGACTCCACCAAGCTGATGCTTTACGAGATGGAAAAGAAAAGCTGGACGCAGCTGGCGGAATCGCGGTTCGGATTCGAGAACTGGTCACACGATGGAAAGTATCTGTACGCGGAAGATTATTCCGACAATACCGACGACGTGGTGCGCGTCAGTCTGGCCAGCGGCAAAATGGAACGCTTGTACAGCCTGAAGGAGATTCCGCGCGGCTTCGATCCCTGGGAATTCTGGATCGGCCTCGCGCCCGACGACTCGCCCCTCCTGATGCGGGATAAGAGCACACAGGAGATCTACAGTTTGGATGTGAAGTTTCCGTAGCGATTCACTCCGGCGGCCTATAGCAACCCTGGCATTCCATCACCGATGATTTTTGCCATGACCCGGAGGTGGCCCGGCCCATTTCGATCCATTTACTCTTGAGGGTGCCCCGTCCAAGCTCCGCTTGGGCGGGGTTTTGTTCCGAGGAGGCAGCTTCACTGTCAGAGAAATCCCAGCCCTCTGCTTTATCCGCGAAGGTGACGGCATTGGTGGAAGCGCTTCAGTCTCCAGGGTCATGTCGAAGGCTCTAGCTACAAAACCCTCTGTATTCCGTGCCGCAAGAGCATCCCCGCCCAAGCAGAGCTTGGACGGGGCACCCTCGAGAGTAGTATGTACGGATAGGCCGGGCCACCCACCCTGACGACACTTATTCCCCCTGATTTGACTTGTCCGCAGGCTCGTCCTAACATCGCGCTACTTCATTCGCTGGTGTTCCCCGATGTATGCTGGTAGCTTCCGATGATTGGCAGTACGATCTCTCATTACCGCATCCTGGCAGAAATAGGCAGTGGGGGCATGGGGACGGTATATGAGGCCGAAGACCTCACCTTGGGCCGCCACGTCGCTTTGAAGTTTCTTCCTATAGAACCTGGCGACGAGGCGTTACAACGCTTCCAGCGCGAAGCGCGAGCCGCTTCCGCCCTCAATCATCCCAATATTTGCACCATACACGAGATCGGGGAGAGTGCCGGGCAGCACTTCATCGTCATGGAGCTGCTGGAAGGAATCACCTTGAAGCAGCGCATCGCGGGCAAGCCCCTGCCCATGGAATCGCTGTTGGAATTGGCGGTTCAAATTACTGACGCTCTCGATGCAGCTCACTCCAAGGGCATCATCCATCGCGACATCAAGCCGGCGAACATTTTTGTCACGCAACGTGGTCAGGCCAAGATCCTGGACTTCGGGATCGCCAAGCTGGAGTCCGAGGCAGCGCAGGAGACGAAGCGCGGCGAAGAATCCAATTTGCCGACCATCAACGAACTTATGACCACTCCGGGCGTTCTTCTGGGGACCGTGGCCTATGTTTCGCCTGAGCAGGCCCGTGGTGAAGAGCTGGATACTCGCACCGACTTGTTCAGCTTCGGGGCGGTTCTCTATGAAATGGCTACCGGGCGGCAAGCCTTCGATGGCAGCACCACCGCGGTCATCTACAACGCCATTTTGAGCAAGGATTTGACGGCACCGTCGCAGCTAAACGCTGCTATTCCAGCCCCATTGGAAGGAGTTATCGGTAAAGCGCTGGAGAAGGATCGGGACGTGCGGTATCAACACGCCTCCGACATCCGGGCAGATCTGAAACGGCTCAAACGGGACACCGAATCCGGGCGGTTAACCACGCCTTTTTCAACCACCAGCCGCTTCCGCCCGCCTAGCCCCAAGCTGTGGTGGCGCGACCTTCGAAAGTGGGCCGCGGTTTTGGCCGCTGTGCTCGCGCTGGCAGCGCTGCTGGTGGCGGCAGGGTTTTATGTACGTGGAACGAACAACAATGCGATTGAGTCGATCGCAGTTCTGCCCTTCGTGAATGCGGACCCCGATCCCAACACCGAGTATCTCAGCGACGGCATCAGCCAGAGCCTGATTGACAGCCTTTCGCGCATTCCCAGATTACGCGTCCTGGCCTCGGGCACGACTTTTACCTACAAGGGCCGCCAGGTCGATCCTCGCCAGGTGGGGCGCGATTTGAAGGTGGCCGCCCTGCTGCAAGGCAGGGTAGTGAAACTGGGGGACAGCCTGCTGATCGAGACCAATCTGGTTGATACTTCCGACGGAGCACAGCTATGGGGCGACCGCTACAAACGAAGTATGGCGGATGTACTCTCCGTGGAAGCAGACATTTCCAGAGAAATTGCGGACAACCTTCGCCTGCGTCTAAGCGGAACCGAACAGGAGCGGCTCACCAAGCAATACACGGAAAATACTGAAGCCTACCAGCTCTACTTGAAGGGCCTGTATCACACCAGGAGGTACACCAAGGAAGGCCTGGAGAAGGGAGCAGAGTATTTTCGCCAGGCCATCTCTCTGGATCCGAACTACGCGTTGGCCTACGAAGGATATGCCTACAACATAAGCCTCGCGGAAGACTGGTTTACCCTTCCGCGTGATTCCATGCCCAAGGCGAAGGAGGCGGCAGAAAAGGCGCTGCAGCTCGATGACAGCCTGGGCGAGGCTCATACCATGCTGGCAGATGTTTATTTCTTCTACGATTACAATCTCCCGGCCGCAGAGGCGGAATTCAAGCGAGCGATCGAGGTCAGCCCCAACAACGCCGAAGCGCACAACCTATACGGATGGTATCTCACCGCGTTGAAGCGCTTCGACGAGGGGATCGCAGAATGCCAGGAAGGTCGCCGGCTCGATCCGCTTTCGCCGGAAGCCAACTTCCTGCTTGGCCAAAGTTTCTACCTGGCACGGCGTTACGACTTAGCCGTAAACCAGTTCCGTACCACGATCGATCTCGACCCCAGCTTCTGGGTAGCCCACGACGAGCTCGGCTGGGCATATCAGGAACAGGGCGACCTTCCCCGGGCTATAGCCGAGTTTCAAAAGGCTCGTGAGCTGGAGCCAAACGTCGCTGAGCCTTTGGCGTCCCTGGGACGTGGTTTCGCACTTTCCGGTCAAACAGCGAAGGCGCGCCAGGTTCTGGATCAGCTCAAGAAGGCATCTGCCGGAATTCACGTCACGCCGTACAACGTGGCCTCTATCTACGCTGCGCTTGGCGATAAGGACGCGGCCTTCGCTCAGCTGGAGAAGGCCTATCAGGAGCGGTCTTTTTATCTGATGTGGCTGGGAATCGATCCTCAATTAGACAACCTGCGCCCCGATCCTCGCTTTCAGGACCTGTTACGACGGGTGGGCCTGCGTTGAGTCCGGAGCATCGAAGGCTAATGCGCAGCCCCCTATCTCTTCTTTTTCGGCGCCTTCTTCTGGCTTTTCTTCTTGCTGCTCAACGCCGAAGGCCCGAACACGACTTGCTCCCACTTCGAAATCGTCATGCCGATGATGGAAGACGCCGGTTGGCCGGTCGGAATGGCGTTCTGCGCCAAAAGCACATAGGGAGCGCAGGTCAGCGCGCAGCCAACGTGGTTGGCGGGCGCGAACTGGTACTTGTATCCGCAAAAAATCTTACTGTAAGTGACGCCCTGATCCACCGCACACATCACCATGCTCTTGGTCACGTTGTGACGGGTGACGTCCAGGAACTCAATGACTTCTCGCTCGGGCGTGATGGCCGTGCCGTAGTGGCCACAGTCTTCGATGAAGAGATTGGCCTCAGTCTCGCGGTCGTTGGCGATAGCCAGCGCGATCGCCGCCCACATCCACGTCGGTCCAGGCGCGGTGTCGTTCTTGTTGGCGCAGATCACGTGCGCCCCCGGCATGGGAGGAAAACGCCTCTTCGCTTCCGTCCCGAACAGGCGTTGAGCGCAGTCCAGCAGCGGGGCGACGGGATACACCGGAATCAGCCGGTTTACGGGTATGCTTTCATAGTAGATAGGTTTCAATGTACCGCCGGCAATCTGGTCCGCCGTCGCCAGATGGTAGCCCCAGACCGCGCCATTCACTCCGCAGAAAGAAGACGCGGTCAGCATATTGATCTGTCCAATGTAAGCGTCGTTCTTCTCGCAGCGATCGTAAGAAACAATGCCCTCGGTGCCAGGATCCAGACCCGCCGTGCTCACCACCCCGGTGGAGAGCTTCAGGGTCGAGATATAACCGTACCCGCTGGCTCCCGGATTTAGATAGCCCATGCAATAAGGTTGGGAGGGCCCCACTGCCCCATTCACTACGCCGGGCAACGACGTAGGTTGTAAGTTGGATTTGATTTTTGCCATGACAAGCTCCTATCTTGGTTCAAGATCGATTCAACAATCGCTAAGACATGCGGTGTGGCCGGACCAGCAACCCAAAGCGGAGTTCTTCCCTGGAAGAGGGCGGTATAGTATCACGGGGGTCGGAACAATAGATACAACTCGGGCGTAGCGCCGGCAGCTTGCCGGCTGTTCCGAGGGCTTCCCGCCCTCGGTTCTCTCGCCCTCGGTACTCTCGCTCTTCAAACAACGCAAGAATGGGCCGGCGTCGTAGCATCATTTGGGATGTCTCGCCATTCCGGCAGATAGAGTTCCCTTGGCGGAAGCGCTGTACCGATGAACATCTCCCGCCCTTGCAAAAGCGCAGGGGTAGGGCACCCATTTTCAAGGGTCGAGACGAACTCGGCGGCAGAAAGGTTGATTGGATAAAGAGCGAAGACTCGATTCGAAACCCGGTAGTCTTGAGTTTGAGGATCAAAGACGCTGGGAAGAAAGGAGTCTTCGCATGATGATTATAGGGTGTGATTTCCATCCCAGCTGGCAACAAGTGGCGTGGCTGGATAGCGAGACCGGGGAGACGGGCGAGCAGAAACTGGTGCACGCCCGCGGGGAAGCTAAGACGTACTATCAGCAACTGGCGGCGCCGGTGCTGATTGGCATGGAGGCCACGGGCAACAGCCAGTGGTTCATCGAACTGGTCGAGGACCTGGGG
>JBGQIG010000102.1:0-9103 GCA_041498365.1 Terriglobia bacterium
AACCCCTTGGCGTCCATGTACTGGCTGCTCACCACCCAGATGGAGTGGTCGTCATAGCCATACACCGGATGCAGCGACTCCATGGCCTTTTTGGCGCCGAAGTAGCCGCCGCCCGGGCGCAGGTAGAAGTCGTAGAGGTGCCAGATCATCGACGGCCAGGCGTTGTTCAGCATCCACTGGATCACGCCGGTTGAGACGTATTTGTTCCGGCTGTAAGCCTCGTACATGGCGCGTATGCCTTCGTAGGTTTGAAGCTGCGATTTGAAGGCATAGTCCTCCGCGCTGGTCGCCGGACCGAAGCGCGCGTTCAGAGCGTCGGTAAAAACGTGGAGGTCTTTGAACGCGCCGCCACCCGCGTGGTAGTTCCAAACGTCGTCCATCGGCCAGAGATGGTCTTTGCCCACCATGGCGCGAATGCTCTCAATCGGCGGTACTGCCGGTCCCATGCTGGTTTCGGTGTTGAAGCCGTAGGCCCCGCCGCATCCACCCGCATTGCACTGGCGGGCGGAGTCAGTTTTGTCGGTCAGCCAATATGACGGCGCAACGTATTCGTATGGTCCCGTCATCTTCACGCCGCTCTCGCCGGTGACGCTGGCGATTTTTGCAGTCGCGGAAGACACAACCGGATTCGTCCAGAGGAGCTCCTTTTCCACCTTGAGATAGGTCTGTTCCACATCGGGTGGCGGCGGGTTGTCGCTGCCATTCATCCACGCCACCAGGCTGGGATGGCCGCGCAAGCGGTAGATCTGGTCGCGCAACGATTGCTCCGCGATGGTGAAGTCCTGCGGCTTCCAGTTCGGCCAGTGCTCCCAGTGATCGCAGCAGCACCAGCCGGCGATGAGCAGAATCCCTTGTTCGTCCGCGAGGTCGAGAAATTCTTTGGTTTCGAGCTTGCCTTCCAGCCTGATCGTGTTCAGCCCCATGTCCTGCACATAGCGGAACTCTTCGCGCACGCGCTGCATGCTCTCCCGCAGCATCATGTCGGGAGACCAGCCGCCGCCGCGAATCAGGATGTTCTTGCCATTGATGGAAAACAATCGCCGGTTGGCGGCGAGTACCTCGGACCTAACCTCGCGAATCCCAAACTTCGTTTCCGCCTGGTCGGAAACCTTGCCGTCCGTATTGAATTCCAGGCTGAGGCTGTACCGCTCCGGCTTGCCCATCTGTGCCGGCCACCACAGACGCGGATGGTCGACGTTCAGTTGGGGAAACTGCTCTGGCCCGAAAGTCACATCCTTCGATTCGCCTGGTCCGAGTTCGACCTCCTGGGAAAATTCGATTTTTTCAATCCGCCCTTTGAGCGTTCCCTTGACGGAGTGGTTGGCAGCGTTCTTTAGCAGAGCGGTCACCGTGAGGTGGGCCTTGTCATTGGCTGGAGAATCCACTCTCGAAACTACGGCGGGATGGCGCAGCGCCACGGGGCCGCTGGTCGCGATCGTCACCTCGCGGAACAGTCCCATATTCTTGTCTGGCGGCGCGGGGTTCCAGTCCACGAATGTGATGGCCAAGTCAGTGTCGGTAGGGGAATAGACCTGCACCGCGAGCACGTTCGTCTTCCCCAGCAGGGCTGCATCGGTGATGTTGAACTCATAGGTGCGCCAGGCGCCTGCGACATCCTCAGACTTGGCGAGTTGCCTGCCATTCAGCCAGATGTTGGCGCGGTAATTGATCCCGCCGAAATTCAGCCAGATGACCTTTCCCTTGAAACTGGCGGGCAGGGCAAATTCCTTGCGATACCACCATGGGGTGATGAACGGGCTGTCCGCCTGCATCGGGAGATTGGAAAAATTCAGGCCGATGGGATAGGTGACTCCGGGAAGAGACCGCAGATTCATCCCCGGAAATGGATCGGGATACACCTTGCGCTCGACTAATGCCGCCACCACCGTCGTGGGTACGGTGACCACATACCAGTCCCTGGGTTGGAACGCTGGAGTGGAAAGGATCTCGCCTTTCTGCTCCACCTTGCACGAAGACTGCAGGGCCCAGCCGTCGCGGAGAGAGAGTGATTCCGTATGTGTCCGGTTAGGGTTAGCTTCCTGCGAAAAAATCAGACCGGAGAAAGACAGCACTATCATGCAGAACAAGCTGCTCTGGTTCATCAAGAAATCCTTTGCCGAGAGATTGGCTTTCCAGCGCGCTCAATATGCCGCATTCGATGCGTCGAAGACGGCTCTAGCTTAATAACACGTAGTATTAATACGTTTCAATGGCTGATTTTACGATGTAGGCGCGTGCGTCTCGCCCGTGCGTCCCCATGTCCTGCATCTTGGCCCGAGTTGACAACGCCTCTGCCAGCACGAGCGGGACGCTCGCGCCTACAGGGCCTCCGCGATGACTTGTAGTTTATAATCTAAGATTCCGCCTCAGACTCTGGAGTGACAAGAAAATGATTCGATTTCTGCAGACCCCTGGCCCGATCAAGCGAATTATTCTGGGCGCCTTGCTGCTGCTCATTTGCGTATCCATGGTGTGGTACCTGGTGCCCAGCGGCAGTACTTCCACATTCGGCTTCGGGGGGCCTGGGCAGGGCGTTGTGGCCACTGTGGCTGGCGATCCCATCACCACGCTGGAAGTGCAGCGCGAGGCTCGGCAGATGCTGCGGCAACAGTTCCCACGCGGCGGCGAACAAGCGGCGATGTTGCTTCCGTTCTTTGCCGAGCGCGCCGCCCAGAACCTGATCAGCCGCAAAGCCGTCGTCGCTGAAGCGGAGAGGCTTGGATTACGGGCCACGGATGACGAAGTGCGGGATGAATTGCAGCACGGACGCTATTCGGCCACTTTCTTTCCGGGCGGCCAGTTTGTCGGCAAGCAGCAATACGAGAACATTCTGCAGAATGCCGATCTCAGCGTGCCCCTGTTCGAACAGATCGTGAAGAATGACATCTTGCTGGACAAGCTTCGCAACCTGATCGCGGGCAGCGCTTTGGTCACGGATAGTGAAGTCCGCCAGGAGTTTGAGAAGCAGAACGCGAAGGTCAAGTTCGAATACGCCGTACTGCGGAAAGACGATCTGCTGAAACGGATCCAACCCAATGAAGCCGAACTGAAGGCATTCTACGAGCGCAACAAGACCGTCTACGACAATTCGATCCCGGAAAAGCGCAAAGTCCGGTACGTCTTAGTGGATACGGCAAAGATCGAGGCTGACAGCACCGTTTCCCGCGGGGATCTGCAAGCGTATTACGATCAGCATCGGGACGACTACCGTGTGGCTGAGCAGGTAAGCGTGAGCCATATCCTGATCAAGACTCCCCTTCCCGGCACGGATGGGAAAGTCGACCCCAAGGGTGTGGAGGAGGCCCGCAAGAAGGCTGAAGACGTCCTCAAACAGTTAAAAGCGGGCGGAAATTTCGCAGAACTTGCCAAGAAATATTCTGAAGATCCGGGCAGCGGTAAGAATGGCGGTTCACTCGGCTGGATTGGTAGAGGCCGCACCGTACCCGAGTTCGAACAAACAGCATTCTCCCTCGCCAAAGGCGCCACCAGCGATCTGGTGCAGAGCAGCTACGGGTTTCACATCATCCGACTGGACGACAAGCAGGCCGCGCATGTGAAGCCGCTGGATGAGGTCAAAGATCAGATCGAAGGCAGTATCAGACAGCAGAAGGCAGCCCAGGCTGCCGCAGATCAAGTGAACGCGTTGCTGGCGCAAGCCCGCACTGCGGGGCTGGACAAGGCGGCAGCGGCCAAAGGTTTCACTGTCGTTAACACCGACTTTGTCAGCCGCGCGGATAGTCTGCCTGGTATCGGCAGTTCACCACAATTCATGAGTGCCGTGTTCGGCCAGGCGGAAAAGGCTCCGCCCGATCAGGCACAGGTGGCGCAAGGATACGCAGTGTTCGAGGTATTGGCGATCAAGCCTCCAGCCACTCCCACGTTCGAGGAAATTCGCAGCCGCGTGGAATCGGAATTCAGGAATGAACGGGTCGCGGCCCTGCTCACCCAGAAAACTCAGGAACTCGCGGATCGCGCCAAGGCCGCGCACGACCTGAAAAGAGCAGCCAAGGAGGCCGGAGCCGCCCTTAAGACCAGTGACCTGGTGCTGCCGGACGGTCAGGTCCCTGACATCGGCTCCATGGCGGGTGGCGCCTCGGTGGCTTTCAGTATGAAGCCGGGGGAAATCAGCGGCCCGATCAACAACGGCAATACCGGCGTAGTGCTGTCAATTTTGGAACGGCAGGAACCGACTGCGCAGGATTTTGAGGACAGGAAAGACCAGATCCGGGATTCGCTCCGCCAGAGCAAGCAATTGGAGATGTTCAGCCTCTTCCTCTCCAACTTGCGCGCCCAGATGGAGAAGGCGGGAAAGATCAAGATTAATCCGGAAGAAATGAAAGCCCTGACCCGTTCGCAGGCCGGGGAACAGGGAGAGTAAAGCGCGGGGCCCTCTCCCGGTCCACATTTGCTGGTAGCATCACGGTTGTAGAACGATGTCCTTTCCCCGCGCCACCGGCATCCTGCTCCACCCGACCTCCCTCCCATCGCGTGGTGGCATTGGCGATCTTGGCCCTGCGGCGTATGAATTGGTGGATTTTCTCGCTTCCTCCCGCCAGGGCTTGTGGCAGGTGTTGCCGCTCGGTCCACCGGCCAACGGGAATTCTCCCTACTCTTCCACTTCGGCGTTTGCCGGCAATCCGCTGCTGATCAGCCTCGAGCGCCTGGCCGAGCGCGGCTGGATCAAATCGTCACAGCTGGCCCGCCTTGAGCACCAGGCGGGTGCGATCGACTATGACGAAGTCTATGAGCGCAAACTACCTCTGATTGTCAAAGCGGCCCGGAGTTTTCTCCAGAATGCTCAAGGCAACCAACGTCATCGCTTCGAGCGTTTCTGCGGCGAGAACGCATGGTGGCTGGAAGACTTTGTTCTGTTCGATGCCCTGCGTGAGCGCCATGCCAGGCAATACTGGAACCGATGGACACGCGAGCTGGCCGGCCGGCAATCTGCGGCTCTGGAAACCGCGCGCAAGGAACTGGCTTCCGAGATAGGCGTCCGCCGCGTCATTCAGTTCTTCTTCTACGAACAGTGGCACGCCCTGCGTCGTTACTGCGCGCAACGATCCATCCGGGTGGTGGGCGACGTAGCCATCTTTGTGGACTATGACAGCGCCGACGTGTGGGCGCACTGCGACCTCTTTCGTCTGCGCAAGGACGATTTCGAGCCGGAATTCGTTTCCGGGGTTCCACCCGACGCCTTTAGCGCGACCGGCCAGCGCTGGGGCAGTCCTCTTTATGACTGGGACGCGATAAAAGCGAGAGGCTACGATTGGTGGATCGACCGGCTGCGCTGGGCCACGCAGACGTGCGACTACATCCGCCTCGATCACTTCCGCGGATTCGAGCAGTTCTGGGAGATTCCGGCCAGCGAGCCGACGGCGGTGCACGGCCGCTGGGTGGATGGCCCCAAGGACGAGCTGTTCAACAAGCTGCGTGACGCTCTGGGCGGTCTGCCATTCTTTGCCGAGGACCTCGGCCACATCACGCCCGAAGTGCATGCCCTGCGAGACCGTCACCAGATTCCCGGACTCGCTGTGCTGCAGTTCGGCTTCGGCGATCCGGGCGCCCACATTTATCTGCCGCACCGGCTCACGCCCGATCACGTGGTCTATACCGGTACCCATGACAATGACACCACTCTGGGCTGGTGGAACTCGGGTGTATCCGAGGATGAACGACGCGCTATCCGGTCCTACGTTGGACAGAGTGATGACGGCTTGCACTGGGCTTTCATCCGCCTGGCCCAGGCGTCGGTTGCCAGCTTGTCGGTAGTGCCGCTGCAGGATGTACTCGGACTGGGCAGTGAAGCCCGGCTCAACACGCCCAGTATCAGTGAAGGGAACTTCCGCTGGCGTTACGAGCCGGGATCACTGACGCGCGGTTTGGCGGAGAAACTGGCTGCCCTCGCGGAAGTAACTGACCGCCTGCCGCCGCCGGTGCCCATACCAGTCAGCGAAGACTTCGTCGCATGAAGCACAACTAAAAAAAGGCCGGGACCTTGCGGTCCCGGCTTGCAGTTGGTGGTTGCCCGGATAAAACCTGTTGTGAATGTAGGCGCGAGCGTCCTCGCTCGTGCTGCAGCGGCACGAACGACCCCGCACGAGCGGGACGCTCGCGCCTACATTTGCTAAGCGCTGCGGCGCGGACGCAACGTCAGATCGCGAACCTGCGCCAGAACGCTCGACAGCTGCATCCCGTTCAGTTGGGACACGAAGGGCATCAGTTCCGCGATAAACTGATCTTTCATCAGTTCGCCGATTTCTTCCTGGCGGTTGCGTTCGCCACCCGAAAGAAGATCGGGCACAGTTACTTCCAGTGCGCGTGCCAGCCGCTCCAGTGAGGAAAGGGTCGGAGTCGCCTTTTCATTTTCGATCTTGGAGACGTAGGTGCGAGGAACTGACATGCGGGCTGCCAGTTGCCGCTGGCTGAGTCCGCTGCGCAAACGCAGCGAACGGATCGAAGTCGCCAGGTTCAGGTGTCCCCGGCCGTTGCCGTTGGACGGCATCATCTGCGGCGGTGGCGGTGCCGAGACGATTTCCGGCTCTTCCTCGTCGAGCGAGGCGTGACAGCGGCGACAAAGATCGTTGGATGTACGGAACTGGACCAGCAGGCAGTGATCGCAACGAACAACTTCCCTTGAATCTACTGGTGCAAGGGTAGTGGCCATCTAGGTGTGGGAGTTGCCAGAGCGGGGGCCTCTCCTGGAACGCAAAAAATCTGGTTCCAACCTGCAGCGTAATCTGCGGTACAACACCTGTGGATGTCAAGACAAATTCGGGGTTAAAAACAAAATGGCTTGTGGGAAAAGCCAAGCCAGCCGGAGAAAAACAGGAGAAAACAGGTAAGAAACCATGAACGATCGAGAGCAGGCGTGGGGGTTACTAACTGAGTTCACCCAGTCGGAAAGTTTGCGCAAGCATGCGCTGGCGGTTGAGGCCTGCATGCGCGCTTATGCCCGCAAACTTTCGGGTTCTCCGGGAGAAGAAGAGCTGTGGGGGGTTGTCGGCCTGTTGCACGACTTCGATTACGAGAAATATCCCAGCCTCGATGTTCATCCTTACAAAGGCAACGAGATATTAAAAGAGCGCGGATATTCGGACGAGATTCGGCGGGCCATCATGTCGCACGCTGAATATTCAGGCGTACCCCGGGACACTCCGATGGAGAAGGCACTGTTTGCCTGCGATGAACTGGCGGGATTCATCACCGCGGTTGCACTGGTGAAGCCGGGAAAATCGCTGGCCGAGGTAGACGCGAAGTCGGTGCGAAAAAAGATGAAAGACAAAGCCTTCGCCCGCAACGTGAAACGTGAGGACATCGTAAACGGCGCCGCGGACCTGGGAGTGGATCTGGAAGAGCACATTGCGTTCTGCATCGAAGCGCTGAAGGGAATCGCGGGCAAGCTGGGCTTAGACGGCAAAATGTAGGCGCGAGCGTCCCGCTCGTGCAGGGTAGCGCCGGCGTCCCGCCGGCTGTCATGAGGGCGTCTCGCCCTCACCCTCCAGCTAGTGCAGTATTTCCGCAACCTTCCCGCTAGCAATCAACTCCGCAATCCGCGCGAAATCCTGATACATGACTCGGTCTTTGTCCATGGTGGCGCACACAGAGCGGATGGCCGCATGTGCCGCCTGCCCACACTTCGATGGCTTCAGGGGCGCCAGGAAGTCGAGCGCCTGAGCGGCGGCCATGGCTTCAATTGCTATAGCATTGCGCGAATTCTCCACGATGCGTTTCAGCTTCAAGGCCGCGGTCATTCCCATGGACACGTAGTCTTCCTTGTTGCCGGAAGTCGTAATCGAATCCACTGACGCGGGATGAGCCAGGCCTTTGTTTTCGCTGACCAGCGACGCGGCAACCACCTGCGGCATCATGAATCCGGAATTGAGCCCCGCGCCGGAAGCCAGGAATGGCGGCAGGCCTTCGTTTAGAGCCGGATTTACCAGGCGTTCCAGCCTTCGTTCCGAAATGCCCGCCAGCGCGCTGAGGGCGATGCCCATGAAATCCAGAACGAATGCCAGCGGCTGCCCGTGAAAGTTTCCGCCCGACAACACGTCGGCTGTACCTTCTGCGGAGCTTCGCTCCGCTGGGCGGAGGAGGCCCGTCCTGAGCGAAGCCGAAGGAACGTCCGCCCCTACGTGGTTTTTCATGAAGACCAGAGGATTATCCACCGCGGAGTTGACCTCAATCTCCATGACCTCTCGGCAATGGGCCAGCGTGTCCCGCACCGCGCCGTGCACTTGCGGCATGCAGCGCAAGGAATATGCATCCTGCACCCGGCCGCAGTCGCGATGAGACTCACGCAATTGGCTGCCTTCCAGCATCTTGCGCAGGTTCGTAGCCGACCTGAACTGGCCATTGTGCGGACGAGCCTGATGGATGCGCTCGTCGAAAGCGACGTCGGTGCCCCGCAGCGCGTCGAGCGAGAGTGCACCGATCACGTCTGCGGTATCGGCCAGGGTCTCCGCCGCCAGCAGCGCCAAGATTCCCACTGCCAGCATGGCCTGAGTACCGTTGATGAGCGAGACCGCTTCTTTCGCTTCGAGTATCAGCGGCCTGACTTGCGCGCGCCGCATCGCATCGGCAGCGGGAACACGAATCCCTTTTCCATCCACGCACTCGCCTTCGCCAATCAATGCGAGCGCCAGATGCGCCAGCGGGGCCAGGTCGCCACTGGCGCCCACGCTGCCCTGCGAGGGCACCATCGGAATCACGCCGCGATTCAACATCTCGCACATGGTGTCAATGACTGTCCCGCGCACCCCGGAGTGGCCCTTGGAAAGCGAATTCGCCCGCAACAGCATCATGGCCCGGGTCTCGGCCGCGGAGAGCGGTTCGCCCACACCCGCGGCATGGGAGCGCACCAGATTGACCTGAAGCTCGCGAATTTGATCGCCGGCAATGCGAACGTCAGCCAGCTTGCCCACACCCGTTGTGATTGCGTAAGAGACGCGATTTTCAGCCACCAGCGCATCCACCACCGCGCGCGCTCGATCGACGGCCTCGCGTGCATCGGGATCGAGGAGGACCGCGCGCCGATCGACGGCCACTTCGCGCACCGCTTCGAGAGTCAGATCGTTACCGTTGATGTGGAGGGCTTTCAAGAAGG
>JBGQIG010000103.1:0-9076 GCA_041498365.1 Terriglobia bacterium
ATGGGATTGTTTTTCTTTGCCGCCAACTGGGCCTTCAAGCGGTTCGAGCCCCGCATGTCCTCGCGGGCGCTGGCCGACGCCATCCTTCCCTATCTGCGCCCCCAGGACCAGGTCGTCCAATATGGCGATTTCAATTCCGGCTCGAGCATCCCCTTTTACATTCATCGCCATGTGTGGATCTATAACGGACGCTTCGGCACCAACCTGGAAATCGGATCGAACTACCCCGACGTGCCACCCACATTTTTGGACGACCAGCAGTTTCCTGCTTTCTGGAACAGTCCCAATCGCGTTTTTATTTTTGTTCCGGAAGAATTTCGCAAAGACGCGCTGTCAAGATTGCCGCCTGATTCCACCTACCTGCTCGCCGAAAGCGCCGGAAAATATATTTTCGTGAACTATCCGGTCCGCCCGGACTTGCAGCTGCTGGCGTCCATGCTGGCGCAGCGCCCGGCGGAGTAGCCGAGCCGCCGTGGACACTCTTTCCGCCAATGCTGGAGCAAAATCTGACGAACTGTTCATGGAAGAAGCCCTGCGCGCCGCCCAACGCGCTCTCGAAGCCGGAGAAGTCCCGGTAGGCGCAATCGTCGTCTGCGGCGGCAATATCGTAGGCCGCGGCGGCAACCGCAACCTCACCGACTCCGATCCCACCGCCCATGCCGAGATCGTCGCCCTGCGCCAGGCCGGTGCCGCCCTCGGCAACCACCGCCTGGAAGACTGCGAGCTGTTTGCTACAATTGAGCCGTGCTCCATGTGCGCCGGCGCCATGGTCCACGCCAGGCTGAAACGCCTGGTCTACGGCGCGGACGACCCCAAGGCGGGCGCCGTCCATTCGGTGCTGCAGGTCCTGAATCATCCCAGCCTGAACCACCAGATGGAAGTCCGCAAAGGCGTCCTGGCCGGCCGTTGCGCGGAAATCTTGCAGGGGTTTTTTAGAAGCCGGCGGTAAACCGGTCGTTGGTCGTTGGCCTATGGTCGTTGGCTTTCCGTTCAGAATTAAGAGGCCGGGCCAAGTGTTTTGGCCAACGACCATCGGCCAACGACCAACGACTGCCTTGCGGAGAGGTGCGTGAGTGGTTGAAACGATCCGCCTCGAAAGCGGACATACCTTAACGGGTATCGGGGGTTCAAATCCCTCCCTCTCCGCCATTTATTAACTTTCTTGTTTTATGTATCTACAGACAGATTTTAGCCAGCACCCTATCTTCGATCGGTAGTAACGCCCGCCCGTTTTTCCCGTCTAAGTTTCCCGAGGAACAATTTATGATGCGCTCAGTCATAAGCTTTTGTTGTTTTTTTCTCCCCGTATTCCTGCTACCCGCACTCGCCCAGACCCCGCCACGCGAGCATTTCAAGAACGCCGACGTGCTTTACGATTGGGCCACGAATTCCGCCGGCCAGAAGCTGCGCACCTTCATCACCCGCCCGAAACCTGCCGCAGGCAAAGTCCCCGTCATATTCTTTGTCGGCTGGCTGAGTTGCGACAGCATGGAATATCCCGATGCCAATACGCGCGATGGTTTCGGCATCTTCATGCGCCGGCTGATCGACGAATCAGGCTACGCTACCTTGCGAATGGACAAGCCCGGCGTGGGTGAGAGCCAGGGCGACTGTTCGAAAGCAGACTTTCACAGCGAAATCTCCGGCTGGCAGACCGCCTTTGATTCACTGGGCAAATACGACTTCATGGATCGCGACCGCGTCTTTCTTGTCGGCCTGAGCAACGGCGGCGGTTTTTCGCCGCTGGCCGCGCGCGATCACCCCGTCCGTGGATTCGTCTCCGCCGGTTCCTGGGGACGCACCTGGTACGAACACATGCTGGAGCTGGAACGACAGCGGCTGACGGGGGAAGGCAAGTCGCCGGACGAGGTAAATACCGCGGTGAAAGTCTTTGCCGATTTCTACAACCTATACCTGATGAGAGGCATGACTCCTGGCCAGGTGATCGCCCAGCACCCCGAGTGGAAAGGGTATTGGTACGACACCCCGGAGGGACAATACGGCCGCCCGGCGGCGTTCTACCAGCAACTACAATCACTCAACCTTGGCGAGGCGTGGCAGAAGGTGAACGCGCCGGTGCTGGTCATCCGCGGCAGCGCGGACGATATCATGAGTCGGGCCGACAGCGAGGCCATTGCGCAGATTGTCAATCAAGTCCATCCGGGCCGCGCCCGTTACCTGGAGATCGAGGGCATGGGACATGGCTTCACGGTAGGCGGGACATTTCATGACGCCCTGGTGCCAACGGTGCTGCAATGGATGAGAGAGCAAGCGAAGTAGGGGTGCGCCTCTGGCGAGCAGCGGCCTAGCAGCTAGAGGGGACTGTAGCCATGAATCTCGGGCGGGCCGCTGACATCCATGAACCGCGAATCGGATGCCTCGGTGCGCACCGAACTCAACGCCACCGTAACTTCGCGGATATAGTAGAAGGTTCCCGCCAGCAAGCAGATCATGGCCAAAACAAAAAGGACAACGGCTGCCAGCGCAGCTTGTTCCCAATAGAGGCCGAAGCCCAGCAGCAGACAGCATGCGATCGTACCCGCGAGGGAAACAAGCGCCAGAAGGAAGGAACGCCGGATCATCTCCGCACGCTGCTCGATCGAGTTGATCTGCGCCGTGTAGGCTTCGGCTTCTTGTACACGGTTATTCTTGGCGGCGACATGCTTGGCGTGTACATACTGCCGCAATCGGCTGACGATACCCATGAGCCGTACATTGATGGAAAGGATCAGCAAGGCAGTTGCGGAAACCAGGATAGCGGGAGCAAGGAATGCCTGAAACAGGCGAGCAACATCAGTCATGGCGAAGCCTTCGGTGAGCGCGTATTTTCTCATCCGACAGGTGCGGTGCAGAGCGTCGAGGCGGACGGCGTGCGCTCGTTGGCCGTGGGCTCGTGCTGGCTTAGTAAACTCTTGTCAGGATACGCGCTTTCGATTAGTTCACCGGTGTCGTCAGGTGACCACCGACCAGAGTCGCCTTACTGTCAGCACTTGAAGTATCCATCCAAACGGTAAACCACCTAGATGAATAAGTTGCGATAGTAGCATACATGGGTCTTCCAATCGGGACACTACCTCGTGTTCAGCCGTCCATATCGGACGATTCGCGTTGTCTTCAACTTTCGCGACCCTCGTCTATTGAAATGCCAAGGCCGGGCACCCAAAGCCCGAGTCCGTCAGCAGCCGTGAGGCGGATTTAGGATGCCACCGGTTGAGGATAGGGCGTCCAACTTGGCCTTCGGCTCGAGCCCTGTCATCTCCGCGGCGTCAAGCTTTCTTGAAATACTGGATTTCGCGCTCGTGCTTTGCAGCAGCGGCTCGGGTTGAGAAGGTCCCCAAATTCCGGCGACGTCCGGTCTTTGGGTTTTTCTTTCTCGAGTACAGCCTGTATTCCCCGGACTTCAATTTGCGGATCATAAGCACGGTAAGATGCAAAGGGGGGTGATTTGAGTTTCGCGGCCGTAACCCCTTCGCTCGGCGGTTGAGAAGCTGACCATAGGCTGTGACGAACTAATTATGAATATCCGACGCCTGACCGATCAAGACGCCGAATTGTACCAACGGCTACGCCTCGAAGCCCTGGAGCTCGAGCCTCAAGCCTTCACCGAGTCTCCCGCTGAACACAAGCTCATGCCCCTGGAGACAATCAGGAAGCGCCTGGGCTCTGGTTCTTCCAGTGACAATTTTGTTATGGGAGCTTTCGACGGCAGCCAACTGATCGGGATGGCCGGCTTCTTTCGGCGGGACGAAGCGAAAACCAGCCACCGTGGGCATATCTGGGGGGTGTACATCAGCGGGAAATACCGAGGTCAAGGAGTGGGACGTGCCTTGTTGGCAGAGTTGTTGCGTCAGGCTCGATCTTTGCCCGGCATCGAACAGGTCACCCTCGCGGTAAGCAGCGACAACATTCCCGCCCGGCGTTTGTACGAGGCCTTGGGGTTTGAAAGGTACGGCTGCGAAGCTCGCGCCTTGAAAATTGGCGAGGTTTACGTGGATGAGGATCTGATGGTTCTGTATCTGAGGCCGGGCGTTTGAACGGCTAATCCCGAAAGGCCTCTTGGCTGGCAACCCTGAAAAATTTCTTTGTCCAAAGTCAGTGATCCGCTTTAGTTTTCCATTCGAGGTGGACGCGTTTCTAGCGTGGTTGTTCGGGCGGCGGAGCTGGAGGCGGACGGGGACTGCGTTGGCGTGGCCCAGCCGTTGCCGCACTGTCGAGCCGAGGCGAAACGGACCGGCGCGTAATGTCCGTTCGTACATTACCCTGCTCCGGTGAATTGGGTCCGAGCGGCGTGCCCCTTGAAGAATCCAGATTTGGACTGGTTCGCCGCGGTACCGCCCTCCCCGCCGAAGGCGGATGCGCTCGACTCGGTACGCCCCTTACCGATCCGCCCGCTCGAGGCCAATTGGGTGACCCGTCAGGCGTTGAATTCCGCGTCGGGTCGATTGCTGTCTCTCTGGGTGGCAGTTGCGCGCCTCCGTGCAATCCGTTTCCTCCGGTATCTGTGGGTGGAGGTGGCTGGGATCCAATAGCCTGCAAAGCCACGATTGCCAACAGCTGGGCACCTTCAAACACACCCAGTCTCCCGGCGTATGCCCGCCCATCTCTCGCGGCCAAATTCACCTGAGCAGCGCAGCCCTGTCCCGGCTCTAATGTTGTTGGGCAGTTGGTGGAGTAGCGGAAAGGACCTCCGCCGAAATCAAGTCGCAGGTTTAGCTGTCTCAGGCCGGCGGTCCCGTCGCTTCTGACCTGCACCGTCTGGGTCAGTGGAGAGAAAAATTCGCTGGCCGGACTGGGACTATTGAAGCGGATCGTTCCCGGACTCACGCTCACGTGAGGCTTCCGCGGCGGGCCGACTTGTTCCCACCTCAGGGCTACAGTCTCGGGATTGGCTGCGTTGCGGGCGTTATGGCGGACGTTGAGCCATGCGGTAAGAGGCCGCTCCTGCGAATCTATTCCACCTCGGTAGCTTACGATGACGAAGCACTGCCGATGGGCCGCAAGACCATTGCCGCAGGCATTTGCGTCATACTCGAAACTGTCGCGATCATTGCCGAGGAGATCGAACCTCAGACCAAGCGACCGCGAGCCGGGATTGCTAATGATGAGTTGCTGGCGGCGACCCGCACGTCCTGAGAAGTCCATCACTCTGGGCGCAATCTGTATTTGCGGGACTTCAGGGGCGACGTGGGGCGGCGGAAAGTATGGAGGAACGATAGCCGGGGGAGGAGTGGCAATCGGCGGCGGAGTCGGCTCCGATGGCGGCGTCTGTGGAGGCAGTTCCGGCTCGGGCGTGGCAATTCGGCCAGGCTGATCTGTGGGCTCGCTCGGCGAAGGCGCGGGCAGCGGAGCGGGAGGGGCCGGCCGATGCGGTAGTTGATCTGAAGGAGGCGGCTCCAGGGCTGGCCCCGGTTGTGGAAGTGGCTGCGGCAGATCCGCTATTCCCTCTTCAGCTCTTCCTGTGAAATCGCTGCGTAACTCACTGCCGTCCTGGGTGCGAACCACAAGTCGTGCCAGCTTCACGCCGGGCTTGCGGGGACGGAATTCTACCCACACCACACAGCTATCTCCGGAGGCCACCGTGGCGCAAGGTTGAGCGTTGGCATGAAAGTCCTCGGAATCTCCTTCCACCGCAATAGACGTCGCGTGAAAGTCGGTCATGCCGCGATTTGTGAGTTTCACCGGCAGGATGCTGCCCGATCCAACCGGGCGGCTACCGAACTCCAGAGTGGCAGGTCCGAGGCTTATCGCGGAAAAAATCCAGGCCAGGGTGATCGCCAAGGCGCCAGCCACCAAGCCCGCAGAAGGCTTGCTCCGGCGAAGCTGTTTGAACTGCTCTTGGCTGAGGTACGCTCTGAACTCGACTTCCCGCACGTCATGCGCTCCGAGGCAATTTTTCTGCGGAGACCGGCCCAGAATCCACCAGTTGCACGCGGCCTACGATCTCGACTGGCCGCGCGGCTTTCTCCACGCTGGCGCTGGCGCCGCCCTTAACCAACTCGCCGATGCGATCTGATCCGGCTACCAGCACCAGGCAGGTGAGCGCCACGTCCAGTTGCCACGGTGCTTCCATGTTCAGGGCATTCAAGACCCGGATTTGTGGGCTTAGTCCAACCACGAGTAGAACCAGCGCGCCCGCCAGGACGAAATAGGCGAGCTTGTTTTTCCTTCTTGCCTGGGCAATCGTTCCCGCATCGCTCAGGGTCTCGGGATCAGGAAACTTCGCCTGCCAGGGTTGCCAAAACGACAGCACAAACAAGATGCCGGTCGTCATCCGTTCCACTGCGAACGCGGCCAGGGCCAGCATCGCCGTCACGCTAACGCCATCATGTCTCATAGAAACTCCTGGGTTCGGATTTCGGCATCCGAAGTCCCGAAGGATGGAGCACAGCACACAAATTGCGTTGAACTTCTCGCCACGGGAGGAAGTACGCTGCGGCGATCGAAAGGGCCTTGATTAAAGCAACAGCAGCGCGATTATACGCCTGACCCGCTTGCCAGAAACAAAAATTTGTTCGCGCACGTCTAACCTCACACCACGAAATACTTCGCCCCGGGATGGTGAACGACGATTGCTGACGTGGACTGCTCGGGGTCGAGGAGAAAGCCGGTGGTCAGCCGCACTCCGATGTTTTCTTCGGGATGCAAGAGGGCGAACAACTTAGTCTGGTCTTCCAGATTAGGACAAGCGGGATAGCCGAAGGAATAGCGTGAGCCCCGATATTTCTGGTGAAACAGGTCGCGGATGTGGGGTGAGTCTTCGTTCGCGATGCCTAGCTCCTCGCGCATCTTCTTGTGCAGGTATTCGGCAAGCGCTTCGGCCGTCTCGACGCTGAGGCCATGCAGGTAGAGATATTTGGTGTACTCTCCGCCTTCGAACAAGTGTTGGGTTTCGACCGACGCCCTGGCGCCCATGGTGACTAACGACAGGCCGATGACGTCCATTTTTCCGGAAGCTTTTGGGGCGAAGAAATCGGAGATAGAGAGCTTGCGGCCTTCTCGCTGCCGCGGGAAGGTGAACCTCAAGAGCTCCCCCGGCTGCGTGGAAGCGGCTGTCTGAGGTGCCGAGCTTTGCTCGGCCGGGCCGGTGAGGACACCCGCCCCTACGTAGCTGGTGGCGCTGTCCGGTTCATAGACGATTACGTCGTTGCCTTCGCTCTGGGCGGGGAAATATCCATAGACGACTTTCGGCTCGAAGACTCCGCTGGCGATGATTTCTTCTTCGAGCTGCTTCTTGATGGGGCGGAACTTTTGTTCCACCAGGCGGAGGTAGTCTTCCTGCGATGCCGTCTTCAGCTGCCATTGGTTCTTAAAGAGCGCCGTCTCGTTGATGTAGGGAAACAGTTCCCGCAGATCGAAATCCTTGCACACGCGCACACCCCAGAAGGGAGGGGTCGGGATATTCGGGGCATCGCTGACGACCGGACTTCTTTCCGCAAATACCGGCCCGGTCTCTTCGTCGACCGCCGCGGCCTTGGCGTACTCTTTGACCGTGCGCCCTTCTTTCAGGCGCGCTTGCTTCTTGCCGTTTGCGGTCGCCAGATCTTCCATGATGTGCAGGCCGGCAAAAGCGTCGTCGGCGTAGAACACAGCGTTCGAATATTCGCGGCGGAGATCGTCCTCTACGTATTTGCGAGTCAGGGCCGCGCCGCCGCAGATGACCGGGAACTCCAGCTTCTGGCGCTCCAGGTCCTGGATCACATACTTCATCTCCAGCGTGGACTTGACCAGCAGGCCGCTCAGACCGATGGCGTCGGCTTTGTGGTCGAGCGCGGACTTGATGATGATGTCGCCCGCCTGCTTGATGCCCAGATTGATAACCTTGTATCCGTTGTTCGAAAGAATAATATCTACGAGGTTCTTTCCAATGTCGTGGACGTCGCCTTTCACCGTGGCCAGCACGATCGTGGCTTTTTGCGAGCCGGCTTTTTTCTCCATCTTGGGCTCGAGATAAGCGACCGCCTGCTTCATGACTCCGGCTGAGTCGAGCACCGACGGTAGTTGCATCTTACGTGCACCAAACAGATCGCCCACCGTGCGCATCCCGTCGAGCAGGACGTTGTTGATCAGGTCGAGGGGGGAATACTGGGTCAAGGCTTCTTCCAGCAATTCTTCCAGGCTTTTTTTGTATGCGCCTTCACCGACGGATTTTTCGCCGTTAATAATTGCGAACTTCAGCTTGTCCTCGACCGAAAGGGTTTCTACGTGCGCCGTGGTCGCGGTCTCCCCTTTGCCTTTTTTCCCGGCAAAGTAGCTCATGTATTTCTGCAGCGGGTCACCGTCGGATGAGGCATCCCTGTAAATCAGCTTGAGCGCGAGGTCAACTTCTTCCTGAGGAATTTTGTATAACGGATAGATTTTGGTGTAGTTAACGATGGCCATATCTAGGCCATTGTTTACTGCTTCGTGCATGAAAACGGAATTCAGCACCCGTCGCGGATAGGCATCCAGGCCGAACGAGATATTACTGACGCCGAGAATAGTCTTTACGTCGGGCAGTTCCTGCTTGATGCGCTTCACCGCCTGCAGAGTTTCCACTCCGGCCGAACGGTAATCTTCCTGACCGGTGGTAATGGGCAGGGTGAGAGCATCGAAGATCAGGTCAATGCCACGGAGGCCATATTTTTCTGTGGCCAGTTTGTGGATTCGCTTGGCGATCGCGACTTTCTTGTCCACGGTCAGGGCCATGCCGTCTTCGTCGATGGTCAGCGCGATTACGGCCGCGCCGTAGCGCCGCGCCATGGGCAGGACTTTTGAAGTTCGTTTCTCGCCATCCTCCAGGTTGATGGAATTGATGATGGCCTTGCCCGGGATCCGCTTCAGCGCCTCTTCGACCACGTCGGCTTCGGTCGAATCGACGAGTATTGGGGCTGGAACGCGGGTGGCGACCTTTTCCAAGATCGAAGTGATGTAGCCCTTCTCATCTTCGCCGACGATGGCGCAGCACAGATCCAGCATGTGCGAGCCTTCGGTCACCAGCTTCTTGGCCAGGGCCAGGATGTCGTCATACTTCTTGCCCCGCACCAGGTTCCGGAAATGCTCCACCCGGGTAGTGGTGTTCATTTCTTCGGCGACAATC
>JBGQIG010000104.1:0-9062 GCA_041498365.1 Terriglobia bacterium
CCCAGTCGCGGAGGGGCACTGGAGGACATCGTGAGTCTGGTCCCGATTGGCGAGCCTCGCCAGAAGATTACTGTAGCTTCTCTCCGTGACAAGAAACTTCACCACCAACCCATCACCTGCCTGACTGCCTACGACTACCCGTCTGCGCGCCTGGTGGACGAGGCCGGAATCGACATCGTTCTGGTCGGCGACTCGTTGGCCCAGGCCATGCTGGGCTACGAGAACACACTTTCCGTCACGCTGGATGAAATGCTGCACCACACCCGTGCCGCTCATCGCGGCGTGAAGCATGCCCTGCTGGTGGCGGATATGCCTTTTGGGTCTTATCAGGCTGACCTGAACGACGCAATCCGCAATGCCGCGCGATTTGTGAAAGAAGCGGGGGCGGAAGTAGTGAAGGTTGAAGGCGGCGAAAAGCGTGCCGACCTGATTCGCCGCATCATCGATGCCGAGATTCCGGTTGCTGGGCACATCGGCCTGACACCGCAGTCAGTGAACGTGATGGGTGGGTACAAGGTGCAGGGCAAGAATCTCAGCGGCGTCGAGCAGCTTATGCGCGATGCGGCGGCTCTGGATCGTGCCGGCGTTGCGTTCATTGTGCTCGAGGGCATCCCGCGCGAAGTCGCCGCGATGATTACGGCTGAGGTCGGGACGCCGACGATCGGCATCGGCGCCGGGCCGGATTGCGACGGTCAGGTGCTGGTGTTCCACGATCTTCTGAACCTCACCTTTGGGCCTCCCGCGAAGTTCGTGCGCCGATACGGCGATGCGGCGGCCCTCATCACCGATGCGGTGCAGGCGTTCCGCGCCGACGTGGCCGGGCGGCACTATCCCTCGGACGAAGAGTCCTATCATCTGCCTAAGGAAATGCGGACAGCGCTGGAAACGGTGCTGGAACGCAAGCGGGCGATGAGGCGATAGGACTCGAATGGTCCAGTGGCGTCCTGGTGCCTTAACAACGATTTCCTTGACAGCGATCGTCGCCGTACTGCTTTCTTGTTCTGCTGCTCCCAAGGAGCCCGATCCGGCCGCGCTGGAAGCCAGCGCTGCTGCCCGCATTCAGGCGATTCCGCCGGCCAGTCCCGAGAAATATCGCGGCATGATCGATATGAAGGGCTGGCGAAATCCTTTCCTGGTGATCCGGACGGACGGTGTGGGCCTGCTGGATGTGGCTAACAGTGAACAGCGACTGCTCAAGCCCGGGGACCTGATTCGGGCGCTCGCCCAGTTACCCGCATCCGCCTGGCCTTATGGACGCGTGGTCGCGGTGACGGAAAGCGGCCAGAGAAGCTCGGCCGACGATGCTGTGAAAATTCGGGAGAACAGAGCCATCGTGGCTGGAACCTTGGAGAGCCTGCATGTACTTATCAATTGGATCCCCTCCACCTGAGATCGAGCTCACGCCGGCGCAATGAAAGTCTGCAATACCATCGAAGAGATGCGTGCCGCGGTCCGCGCGGCGCGACGTAACGGCAAACGTCTCGGCCTGGTGCCCACCATGGGAGCGCTGCACGAAGGGCATGTCTCGCTGGTGCGAGCGGCCAAAGCCCGGTGCGATTTGGTGGTTGCCTCGATCTTTGTAAACCCTATTCAGTTTGGACCGGGTGAGGACCTGGCCAAGTATCCGCGCAATTTTGATCGCGATCTCGGGCTGCTCGAGAAGGAGGGTGTCGATTTCATTTTCGCACCCAGTGTGGAAGAGATGTATCCCGCGGGCGCCGTCACCTACGTCACGGTCGAAGGTCTGAGCGACAAGCTTTGCGGCCGTTCCCGCCCCGGGCATTTTCGCGGCGTGACCACTGTGGTCTCAAAGCTATTCCATATTGTGAAGCCGGACCTGGCCTTTTTCGGGCAAAAAGATGCGGCTCAGGCCGCGATCATTCGCCGCATGGTGCGCGACCTGAATATGCCTGTGCAGATTGTGATCTGCCCCATCGTGCGCGAGCCTGACGACCTGGCCATGAGTTCGCGCAATGCCTATCTCGATGCGCAGCAGCGCAAGTCGGCGCTGGTCCTACATCGCTCGCTCCAGGAAGTTCAAATGCGGTTCGATCAAGGGGAGCGGGAGGTGGCCCCGCTGATCGAGGCAGGCAACGAGGTATTCGTGCAAGAGCGGTCCGTGCGCCTGGACTACTTCGAAATCGTAAATCCGGAAACGCTTGATCCGGTGGGGGTTGTCTCACATGACGCGTTAGTGGCGGTGGCCGCGTTTGTGGGCAAAGCAAGGCTGATCGACAACATTGTGCTGGTTCCTTCGTGAGGCGTGATCAGGCCCTTGAAACGAATTTATTGCCGGCGATGATGTAGCGCAGCGGGTGTTCGGCCGCTTTGGTAATGCCGATGCGCGGCGTTACTTCCACACGGTGCGGGCGAAAGCCATCGTCCACGATAAGAAGGTCCGAGCGGTAGTTGGTCAAATCTTTCTCGTTGTCGCGCTCGCGCGTAATGCCGAAGGCTTGAGCCAGCCGTCCCGGACCGCTAGTCAGTTTTCGCAGGGCTCCCGTTCCGTCAATCGAAACCCGGCGAGCGATCGCCATCGCTTCGATTCCAGTCAGGGGCTCGAGCGCGCGAAACAAAACTCCTCCGGCTTCTCCGTCCGGAAGACAGGAGACGTTGAAGCAGTAATGATTGCCGTAGATGAAATAGACGTAGGAGTGGCCGGGCGGACCGAATAGCACTGCATTGCGGGGCGTTCGCCCGCTGGCCGAATGCGCTGCCGGATCACCATGGCCGAGATAAGCTTCCACTTCCACGATGCGCGCGGTCAGCAGTTTTTCCGGCTCGCGACGCACAAGGATCTTGCCCAACAGATCGCGGCTGACCTTCCGGGGATCGCGCGAGTAGAAATCGCGGGGCAGCGGTTTACCGGGCTTGTCCACGGTATGATCAGTCCCTTTCAGGTACCTCAGCGGCTGAAGCCGCCGGGAACTCGCGGCTCTTAATGCAGCGCTGAAGCGCTGCTCCACCCAAAATCAAAGCTATTCCACAAAAACCAAGGCTGCTCCACGAATCTATGCAGTTGTGCCATCGATTCGGCAATCCCCGCGACCGCGGGGCCAAGAACCTACTCCAGCCGAAACCGATACCGGAGCGAATTCTGTTCCTTGCCATCGTCACCCGCCGCCGCATAATATTGCCACGGGTAAATCCTGAAGGAGGATTCATGCTGGGGAAAACGCTCAGAATCGTTTCCGTACTGATGCTGCTGGCGCTGGTCGCGGCAGCCCAAACCATTCCCGCAGGCACTAAGCTCACGGTACGGATGGGGTCGGAAATCAGTTCCGGCACGGCTAAAGCCGGCGACCGATTCGACGCTACGCTGGCCCGCAATCTTGTCGTCAATGGCAAGACGCTGGCCCGAACCGGTGCGCCGGTCAGAGGAAAAGTTACGTCAGCTAAATCCAGTGGACGGCTGCATGCTCCGGGAGAGCTTACGCTGCGGCTTACTTCCGTGCAGATCAACGGGAAAATGGTCCCCATTTCCACGCACTCGTACTCTGCCAAGGGTAAAGGCCACGCCAAGAGCAATGTTACAAAAATTGGCGGTGGCGCGGCGGCCGGAGCCCTGATCGGCGCGCTGGCCGGCGGGGGCAAAGGCGCTGCCATCGGAGCAGGTGTCGGTGCAGGCGCGGGAACTGGCGTGGCAGTAGCTACGGGGAAGGAAGAGGCCGTGGTTCCGGCAGAAGCGGCTTTGACGTTTACCACCGTGGCAAAGTGAGAGGCTTGAAGTGTACGCGGGTCTCGGCGCCACCGCGAAACACGTAGGCCGGTCCGCCCCCGTCCGGGCGGGCGAGCAGGGCTCGCCAGGCTTTATCGCTTCGGTCGGCTGAAAACTGCCGGGCTATGCCCGGCTGGGGCGGGTGAGGACACCCGCCCCTACGTGATTGGTGCTGAACACTGCCTTAGGCTGCGCCCTTCGCCGCACTCTTCAAGTACGCCAGCGCTTCTTCAGCATGGCCTTCGGCCTTCACCTTGTTGAAGATGTGCTTGATCCTGCCGTCCGGCCCTATGATGAAAGTGGTGCGCACGACGCCCATCACTTTCTTCCCGTACATGTTTTTCTCTTTGATTACTCCGTACAGGTTGCACACTTTCTTGTCGGCGTCGCCCAGCAGCGTGAACGGCAAATCGAACTTTTCCTCGAACTTCTTCTGCGCACCAGGCGTATCGGGCGAGATGCCCAGGACCACGGCGCCGGCGTTCTGGGTCTTCTTGTGGGAATCGCGGAACTCGCAGGCCTCGATGGTGCAGCCGGGAGTATCGGCTCGAGGGTAGAAATAGAGCACCACCCACTTCCCGCGAAAATCCTTCAGGGAAACTTGTTTTCCATTCTGGTCCGGCAAAGCGAACTCCGGGGCTTTATCATTGATGTCCATGGCTGTATTTCCTCGCTGCACAAAGTTATATCGCACTGCACGGTGGGCCGTCATCCTGGCTGGATTCGGCTTGCTGCTGGCTCAAATCGTTCCCGCCCAGTCTGCCGGCCGAAAAGGTCCGCCCAAGGGGCCGCGCGCACTGGGCCTGCTGGAACTGGCGTCCAACGGCAAAGCTCGCCTGATCCCCATTACCATCTTGTACGACGGTCAATTTTACGATGCCAGCGCCTATAAGGCCGCGCCCGTACCGATGGCGCTCGAAAGCGGTACGGTGTATGAAGCCTTGCGCACGGGCGTCTCGGAGGGGTTGTTTACCGTCTCCGGTGCTCTGCAAGCCAACAACTCGTGGATCGGAGATGGGACCTGGCAATCTGCCAGCGCGCTCGCGGCGGCTGCAGCTGCGGCAGCCAAGAAGAAAGAAGCGCAATCGAAGCCAGCCCCCGAGCCGGTGGAGGGTCCGCCGGTACTAAGGCGCGCCAGTGTACAAAAAGCCAAATCTCCTGAGCCTGCCCCGCCGGCGCCATCCAATCCTGCCCCCACAGCCCCAGCTCCTGCAACCCCGGCGCCTGTTGCTGCTTCGCCTCCACCTGCACTTCCAGAACCCGAAGATCCAGATCGCCCCGTCCTGAAGCGCGGCGCACCGTCACCTGTCGCGCGGAAAAAGCAAAGCGCGTCCGCGCCCGTTTCTGTCAAGGGGGACGTGCACACGCCATCGCCTGCCGTTTCGGCGGTTTCGGGTTCGATCCAGCTCATCCCCGCTATCTCGGACGCCAAGGGTCCTGATCCTCGGCCCTACGCCTACAATCTAAAGCCCGAAGAAGAACAGAAGTTGCGCAAAAAGATTCTGACGCTGGCTGCCAACGAGGTGCGCGCCCGGGCCACCCAGTTGGCGGCGGCTTCGGCCCTGTCGCAGCCGGCGGCGCGTACTCCGTCCAAATCCGGGACCAAGGCAAAATTGCCTGAGCCTCTCTTTGAAGATGTGCAGCTGCACACCTTTGATCTATCGAATAGCAACGAGCCCGTGCTGGTGTTAACCACCAAAGCCCGTATGCCGGCCAGACCCAATACCAGCGATCCGCAATACATGCTCACCCTGGTGGCTCGCGATGACATGTATGGCGAGCTGCACCAGGCCTTCTCCAGCATCACAGACAATCAGCACCTGGATGCTCTTCCCCGCCTGGAGCTGATCGACGCGGTGGACGCCGATGGCGACGGGCGGGGCGAACTGCTCTTCCGCCAGACTTCCGACGCGGGCAGTGCGTTCGTCGTGTATCGCGTGATCGGCGACCGCTTGTGGCCGCTGTTCCAGGGGACGCCGAGTCAGTGATATTGCGAATCTAGGGAGCATTAACCACGGAGGACACTGAGGACGCGGAGGAAAGCGAAGGACCTCGGGTATTTCATCCGGGCTTCTTTGGCCTCGGTGGTGAAAAGCCTGCTGTCCGTTTACAATCTCCCCGCTAACTTTGTCAGAGGAGCTAACAAATGCGTCATGCCTGGATGTTTGCTACTGCTCTGGTTCTGCTTTCTTTCGTGGCCGTCGCTCAAGACCAGGATTTCAGCAAAGTGGAGATGAAGGTCACCAAGGTTTCCGGCAATGTGTACATGCTGCAAGGGGCCGGGGGCAACATCGGCGCTTCGGTGGGAGAGGACGGCATCGTAATTGTTGACGACGAATTTGCCCCGCTGGCAGACAAAATCCGGGCTGCCCTCAAGGGCATTACCGACAAGCCGGTGCGCTTCGTCATCAACACCCACTGGCACTTTGACCATACCGGCGGCAACGAGCCCTTCAGCCAGACTTCGACTGTCATCGCCCAGGACAACGTGCGCAAGCGCATGATCACAGGCGGCACGATGGGGAACAACGGCGGCGTGAAAATGGAACGCAAGCCCGCGTCCCAAGCCGCGCTACCGGTCATCACCTTCGATCACGATGTCAGTGTGCACCTGAACGGTGAGGACATCCGCGCCCTGCACTTCCCCAACGGCCACACCGATGGGGACAGCGTAATCTTCTTCCCCAAATCGAATGTCGTGCATATGGGCGACGACTTCGTCACCTACGGCTTTCCTTTCGTCGACCTGGGAAGCGGCGGCAGCGTCGAGGGCATGATCGCCGCCATGGAGCAGGTTTCAGATCAGCTTCCTTCCGATGTGAAGGTCATCCCCGGACACGGCCCGGTCTCGAACCTCGATGACGTGCGCCGCTATGTGACCATGCTGAAAGAAACCCTGGCCGTAGTCGAGAAGGGCGTCAGGGCGGGCAAAACCCTGGATCAATTGAAGCAGGAAAATGTCCTGGCCCCATGGCAAAAGTGGAATGGCGACTTCATCAGCACCGAGCAGTGGCTGGTGACTCTGTACAACGATTTGACCGGCAAGAAGCCGGCCGAATTCATTAAACACAATTGATCAGTTCTCGTGGATGAGAGCCGCGTTTCCGTGAAGGCCCATCCTCCTACCGGTGCTTGACGCCTGACCCGGACGGCGTATCATGGCCCCGCACTCAAGCCTAAAGGAGGCTTCCGCATGAAAAAGTACACCGCTTCGGCCTTAGGTCTGGTTTTGTTTCTCACGCTGCAGGTTTTCGCACAGGAGCATTACACCGAGGGCCCGATCTGGCAGGTAACCCTCATTCGCGTCAAACCCACGCAGATGGACGCTTACCTCACAAGTCTGCGAGCCAACACCAAATCGATTTATGACGAAATGAAGAAAGAGGGCTTGATCCTGGATTACAAGGTATTTTTCAACACCACCAAACACGATCCCCAGGACTGGGACATCTCGATTGGAGTTCAATACAAGAACTTCGGCGCCATGGATGGCCTGACCGCCAAAGGGGAGACTATAAGAGACAAGGTGCTCGGGTCCAAGCAGGCCGCCCTGCAGATCGGCGAGAAGCGCCAGGATATGCGAGAGATAGTAAGCGTCCTGATTTTGCGGGAAGTCAGCTTGAAGTAAAAGCTGAGGCGTGAGGGCCTGGTTGCTCTTGCGGCCGGGCCGATCTATTTCTTGGTCATCACTTCTGGGTCATCACCAGCTCGCCGTTCTCGACTTTCATTCCGCCCACGTTGTCGGGCAGCTTCAGGCGGTCGTGCTGTTCGTTCAGCTTCTTCTGCAAGGCGTCATTGACGAGCGACACGGGAACATTCAGATCACCCACCTTGAACTCGGTGGGATCGAAGGTCGCATAGCCGTCCTTGGATCCAAGATGACCTGAAAGCGTTACCCATACATCCTTGCCCGCGATCTGGGTGAGGAACTGGCCATGGGCAACGTCGCCGTCGAAACTCACCTGGTAGTCCTTGACCTCGGGCTGTCCGGGGGCCACAGGAGCGTCCGGGGAAGCGAGGCCAGGCACCGCCTGCGTCGCCGCTGCCAGAGGGATCTGGCCTGCAGCCTGCGCCAGGGCCGCGCTCACTTCGTCGGAATTGAGGCGGACTTCCGCCGGAGGTTGTCCGGGCTCCTTGGGTTGGTCCAACTGCTGCACTTTTTGCTGGAAGGACTGCGCGTTGACCGCGGCCGCCGCGGCTGGCTGCGGTTGGGCAACGGGAGCCGGCTTCTTCAGTACCAGGAAGAGAGCGATCAGCGAGGTGACCAGAGTGGCCACGCTGATGATGCGATCAATCTTCCATTTCTTCATTGCACCGCCTCCGGCTACGAACATGTTACCGAGACAGCAGCCGAAAGCTCACATGACGGAAGGTACTGACCGCGTGGTTACCGCGACATGGGACTTACGCCGCCTGTGTGGGACCGGGTCTCTGACCCGGTCGGGCGGCCTGAAAGGCCGCTGTGGTTATGAGCTTGCCTACCCAATCTCTAGCCCAGCTTCTTGGCCAGCAACTCATTCACTAACTGCGGATTCGCCTGGCCCTTCGATGCCTTCATCACCTGGCCGACAAAGAAGCCGGCCACCGTCTTCTTCCCGGCGCGATACTGCTCGACCTGCTTGGGATTAGCCGCGATGATTTCGTCGATGATCTTTTCCAGTGCCGACGTGTCGCGGGACTGCTCCGGCCGGCCTTCTTCTTCGTAGACAACAGAAAAGTCTTTTCCGCGCTCGAAAGCCAGCTCATAAAGGTCCTTGAGCATCTTGCCCGAGATAGCGCCGCTCTCCACCAGGTCAGCCGACGCGGCCACGCCCTTCATTGAGATCGGCGACTGCTCGATTTCCAGGCCCTTGGCTTTCAGTCGGCCCATCAACTCGCTCTGTACCAGATTCGCGACCCGCTTCGGGCTTTTGGCCGCCTTGGCCGCCTCTTCGAACTGGTCAGCCAGTGCCTTGGTGAGTGTAAGCACCTGTGCGTCCTGCTCGGTGATGCCGTAGTCCGCCACCATGCGCTTGCGCCGGGCCTCCGGAAGTTCCGGCAGGGTGTCCCGAATTTCCTTCTGCCATTTCGCATCTACGGCCAACGGCAGCAGGTCCGGCTCGGGGAAGTACCGGTAGTCGTGGGCCTGCTCCTTGGAGCGCATGCCGTAGGTCTTGCCTTCATTCGAGTTGTAAAGACGAGTCTCCTGTGTGATCTTGCCGCCAGATTCAATCACGCCAATTTGCCGCTCAATCTCGTACTCGAGCGCTTCGCGGATAAAGCGGAAGGAGTTGACGTTCTTCACTTCCGTTTTAGTGCCGAACTCTTTCTGTCCGCGCGGGCGAACGCTGATGTTGCCGTCGCA
>JBGQIG010000105.1:0-8853 GCA_041498365.1 Terriglobia bacterium
ATATCGGGGCGTTGCCGGGGCAGATCATCCAGGGCATCCGCCGGGCTGAGACCAAAGATCCGGTTTTCATGCTCGACGAAATCGATAAAGTCGGGCGCGATTTCCGCGGCGACCCAGCTTCCGCATTGCTCGAAGCTTTGGATCCTGAGCAGAATTCCACCTTCCGGGACAACTACCTGGATGTGACTTTTGATCTCTCGAAGGTGCTGTTTATCACCACGGCGAACATGCTCGATCCGATCGCGGAGCCGTTGCGCGACCGCATGGAGATTATCGAACTCCAGGGTTACACCGAAGAAGAGAAGGTTCATATTGCTTTTCAGTACCTCATCCCGAGGCAGATTGAAGAGAACGGTGTGACCGCGGAGCAGATTGAGTTTCCGGAAGAAGGTGTCGGCTACATCATCAGGCACTACACGCGGGAAGCCGGGGTACGAAACCTCGAGCGCAACATCGGCACCATTTGCCGCAAGCAGGCGAGACGCCTGGCGGAAGGCAAGACTGACAAGCTGATCGTAACCAAGGAAGTGGTCCAGGAATTTCTGGGCGGGATCAAAGTGCGCAGCGAAGGCGAAATCGCCGAGCGCACCAAGCGTGCCGGCGTGGTGGTGGGCCTGGCCTGGACGCCTTCGGGTGGCGACGTGCTCTTTGTCGAAGCCAACACCATGAAGGGCAAGGGCGGCTTCACCATGACCGGACAGATCGGCCAGGTGATGCAGGAATCCATGCAGGCAGCGCTGACCTGGGTGCGATCAAACGCCGCTCTGCTCGGGATTCCGGAGAATTTCTTCGCCGAACACGACATCCACATTCACGTGCCGGCGGGAGCGATTCCGAAAGATGGTCCCTCCGCCGGAGTGACCATGGCGACCGCTTTAGTGTCGCTGCTCACCGGTCGGCCGGTGCGTCCGTTGACCGCCATGACCGGCGAGATCACCCTCAGCGGAGATGTGCTCCCTATCGGTGGCGTAAAGGAGAAGGTTCTGGCCGCCAAGCGCGCCGGTGTCCATGACGTGATTCTCCCAGCCGAGAACAAGACCAACGTGCAAGAAGACCTGACCCCCGAGCAGCTCGAGAACATTCGAGTTCACTACGTGAAAACAATTCTCGAGGTGCTGGAGTTGGCGCTGCCCGCCACCCCTCGCGAGGAGAAGCAATACGAAGAAGAACGAGAAAAGGTGCTCAGCGCCCAGGGCTTCTGATAGCGCCCGCTGTTCAATTTATGCGCCAGTTTCCGGAAGCGGGAACTGGCGTTTTTGTTTGTTCCAGTAAGTGCTTATGTAGCAATAGATTGGGTGGAAAACTTATCTCCGTTCCAGGTGTTTAATCTATATGAGAGCGGTGTCCTTTCCGACCGCAGCGAGGAACAATATGCCGAAGATGAAGACATACCGGACGTGGTTAGTCGGAGTTGTCATGGCGGGCGTATTGCTGATGCTGCAAAGCCCCGCACCATTGGTGGCACAGGATCAAGATAGTGAGGATCCGCCCAGCCGCGTGGCGCGTATGAACTACGCCCAGGGATCAGTTACTTTTCAACCGGGCGGCGAGGGCGATTGGGTGACGGCAGTTCCCAACCGGCCGCTGACCAGCGGCGACAATCTTTGGACTGACCAGGGCTCGCGCGCCGAGTTCCACGTGGGCTCGACTGCGGTGCGGCTGGCGCCTGAAACCAGCGTCACCCTGCTCGATCTCGACGACAGTACCACGCAGCTTCGCTTGTCGGAGGGCACGATGATCCTGCGCGTTCGCCATCTCGATGACGGCGATCTTTTTGAAGTGGATACCCCGAATCTGGCCTTCACACTTCAGCGCACCGGGGAATACCGGATTGACGTGGATGGCAATGGTGACGTAACTAACGTCCAAGTCATGAGGGGACGTGGCGAAGTTACCGGCGGCGGATATTCCTATACCGTCGTGGCCGGGCAGTCGGCTCGCTTCTCGGGCACGGACCAACTGGACTACGACATCGCGCAGGTGCCCGCCTCAGATGATTTCGATAACTGGGCGTTTGATCGCGACCGGCGCGAAGACGGCGCCGAATCCGCCAACTATGTTTCACCGGAGATGACCGGCTACGAAGACCTTGATGACTATGGCCGCTGGCAATATGTCGGGGGCTACGGGACGGTTTGGGTTCCATCGGCTGTCGCCTCGGATTGGGCGCCGTATCGCAATGGCCATTGGGCCTACATTAGTCCGTGGGGATGGACCTGGGTAGAAGACGAACCTTGGGGCTTTGCGCCATTCCACTATGGGCGCTGGGCCTACGCGGAAAATCGCTGGTGCTGGGTGCCCGGGCCGGTTGTAGTCAGACCGGTCTACGCGCCCGCGCTCGTCGCTTTCGTAGGAGGAGTCGGGATTGCTATCGGAGGCGGGCCAGGTGTGGCCTGGTTCCCGCTCGCTCCCGGTGAAGTGTATGTACCGTACTACCGCGGAAGCCGCAATTATTGGGAGCGCTTGAACGTGACCAACACGGTCGTGAATGTCACCAGGGTAACGAACATTTACAACGTGTATAACTCCAATCAAAGAAACATCACGAATATCACCTATGTGAACCAGCGGGTGAATAACGGCGTAACCGTGGTTTCGCGAGACACATTCGTGAATGCCCGCCCCGTATTTCGCAATCTTGGACACTTCGATGCACGGCAATTGGCTAACGCGCAGGTGGAGCGCAGGGTTGACGTGCGACCGGTCAGGGCCAGCGTGCTGGGCGCGGGTGCTCCTGCAAGGTACAGACCGCCACAGGCGATCGTAAATCGCCAGGTGGTCGCAACCCGAAGGCCGCTTCCTCCCAGGCAGCCTCTGGAACAGAGGGAACAGCGCGAGCAGCGGCAGGCAACGTTCAACGTGCGTACGGAGCAGCCAAACGCGCAGCCACGGCCGCTGAACAATACAGGCAACGCTCGTCCGCCGGCACGTCCGCAACGGCCAGTAAGTCCGCCGGAGCCGGCGCAAGCTTCGCGTTCGGAAGTACCAGCGCGTCCAGAAGCCCGTCCGCAACGGCCGTCAGTAGCCCCGCGTGTGGCTGAACCAGCGCGCCCGCAGGAGTCGGTGCTCCCGGGGCGGCAGCAAACCACGGAGACCCAGAACGGACCCAGAAGCAATCAGAACAATCGCTCTGCCCAAGGCTGGTCCTATCCACAGGCAAGGCCGACGCCCCCGGTTCAGCAGAGGAGTCCGGCGCAATCGCGGGAAGACGAGAACAAGTTCCGTAACTGGCAGCAACAGCGCCAGCAAGCCGCGCCAGAGCAGAACCGCGCACCGCAGGAACAGCGTCCGCAGGCCGCGCCGGTACAAAACCGCACACCACAGCAACAGCGTCCGCAACCACGGTCGCAGGAAAATCGGCCCGGAAGACCGGCGGTTCCAAACTAGCTTCGTGCCGCCTGGAATGCCAGCTCCAACAGTGAGCTGGCATTTCTTGTTTCTCGTGAGCCTCCTGCCAAATCACCGCCTCCGCGATAGACTACTGGGAACCGGGGACTGAAAGCCGGGAATCGGTCATTCATGCAAATTCGTGTCCTATTCTTCGGCATGCTCAAAGACCTGGCGGGAAAGCCGAGCGACTCGCTCAGTCTTCCGGAGAATGCCACGCTGGGAGATGTCCTCAATCACTATGAGCAAGCCATTCCCCGTCTAAAGGACTTGATGTCTTCCCTCGCTATGTCGGTCAACCAGCAATACGCTGGACCGGAAATGAAATTAAGCCCGGGAGATGAAGTTGCACTCTTACCACCGGTGAGTGGGGGGACGGCAGATGCATCAAGCGAGAAGCGCAGCCAGCACGCGGCCATCGTTCGCGATGTGATCGACACCGCTTCTATCCTGAAAGGCATCAAGCAGCCCGAGGACGGGGCAGCCGCCGTTTTCGAAGGCATTGTCCGCAACCACACCCGAGACCGCCGTACCCTTTACCTCGACTACGAAGCATATGAAGAGATGGCGCTTAAGCAAATGGAAGAGTTGGCGGGGCGAGCCCTTACTGAGTTCAAGATTCGCGACGTAACCATCGTTCATCGCCTGGGCCGGTTGGAAATCGGGGAGACCAGCGTGCTGATTGTAGTGGCTTCTGCTCACCGCGCAGCTGCTTTCGAGAGCTGTCGCTGGCTCATCGATACCCTCAAGCGTACCGTACCCATCTGGAAAAAAGAGTATTTCGAAGACGGCGCGGTCTGGGCCGATGGCGAGCCTTTCCCGAGCGAGATCCCCAGCGCCCAAGGCACCCATTCCGGGGGACCGGCATCTAAGTGAAAAGCCGTTTTCTCTGCGACCTCCGTGGCATTTCTCTTCTATCTCTGCGATTAGGTTTATTGAAACAAGAGCGTTCTAGCGTTGGGATTAGAGAGCGCGCGCGGAGAACCCGGAGCGATGGGGTAACTTCCCAGATGAAGCAAGTTGCAACTGCTGGCCTCTTGCTGGTCCTGTGTATTGTCTCCGTGGCACAGGAGTCTGACACTACTTTCAAGGTTGACGTGAAGCTGGTCAACGTATTCGTGACCGTGACCAACGAGCATGGTGCGCCTATTGTTGGCCTGAAGAAAGACAACTTCAAATTGCGCGAAGATGGCGAGGAACAGAAGATCGCGATCTTTGACAAGGAATCAGCGCTCCCGCTTTCGATTGTGTTGGCCGTCGATACCAGCCTGAGCACACGCAAGGACCTTCCCCTCGAACTGGCCTCGGCCCGGCGTTTCGCCCACGCCATCCTACGTCCTGTGGACGCTTTGTCGCTTTATCAGTTCAGCGAGACCGTGAGTGAATTGACCGCCTTTACTTCGGACCTCAAGATCATTGACCGCGCCCTCGACCGCATTCGCCTGGGCTCGGCCACCGCGCTTTATGACGCATTATTTCTTGGCTCGGAGGCCCTGGAGCCAAGGCGGGGCCGGAAGGTGATGGTGGTCATCACCGACGGCGGCGATACCATGAGTAAAGTGGACTACAAGGAAGCGGTGCGCGCCGCGGAAATCGCCGAAGCTATTTTGTACAGCATTATCGTTGTACCGATCGAGGCCAGCGCCGGACGAGACACCGGCGGCGAGCACGCCCTGATCCAGCTTTCCGAGGACACCGGCGGCAAATATTTCTACGCGTCTTCGTTGCCGCAACTGGAAGACGCCTTTCGCAAGATCAGCGACGAACTGCGCACGCAATACTTGCTGGCGTACTATCCTTCGCGGCGGCTTTCTGATTCAGACTACCGGCGCATCCAGGTGGCGGTTGGCCCAGTGCCGGCGGATTCCGGCTTCAAGGTGCGCCATCGCACGGGATACTACACGTCGAAGTCGCATTGATTGCGCCCCCGAACTCGAAGCGCACTGTTGTTTTCGCTTTTCTCATCACACACCCGGCGGCCTCGACCCAGGCGTGCGCCTCGAATGGGCGCGTTTGCCACCATAACCGGAATTGGGAGACACTTCCGGAGTCGCGACGGGCGTAACAGCTTGTTGACTTGTTGAGTCTGTCAGCCTAAGATGCACCGTTCGTAGAGGGACACACTGAGGAACTCAATGTTTTCGTGCACATCCGGCCGGGTTTGGCGATAGGAGGCAGGAAAAATGCTCTGCCCTCCGGCCCGTGTTTCCACCTACCGCGCTTGTATTTTCTTCGTCCTGTCCCTGGTGCTGGCCTGCCTGGCATGGGCGGGACGAGCCAAAGCACCGGCGGAGCAACCGGAAGCCGTCGTCGCCATCGGCGACGTTCACGGCGACTTCGATGACCTTGCCGCCATTCTCCAGCACATCGGGCTGATCGATGCGCAGCATCACTGGACCGGCAACAAGACTACCTTGGTTCAGGTCGGTGATCTCCTGGATCGTGGCCCCAAGCCACGCGAAGTGCTGGACCTGCTGATGGCGCTGGAAAAGGAAGCGCCAAAGGCTGGCGGACGAGTGGTGAGCCTGTTGGGCAACCACGAAATGATGAACATCATGGGTGACCTGCGCTACGTCACCGTGGATAACTATGCCAGTTTCGCAGACGGTAAATCCGAGGAGCGCCGGAAATCCGCCTACCAGCAGTACATGAAATGGCGCAGCAGTCACGGGCCGCTTCTGGCCGAGCTACCCCAGCCGATGGAGCTCACCGAAGCGGAGTGGATGGCGCGGCACCCCATCGGTTTCGTCGAGCAACGCGAAGCCTTCAGTCCGAACGGAAGCTACGGCAAGTGGCTGCGCGAACACTCGGCGCTGGCCAAAATTGGAGGAGTGATCTTCCTGCACGGCGGAATCCATCCCAACCTGGCCCACTTAAAGCTGGACACAATCAATGCTCATATCCGTGACGAAATCAGAGCCTTCGATGCCGCCAAGCAATACTTTGAAGACGAGAAGGTGATTCTGCCTTTTTTTAACCTGCAGGAAATGACCAACGTCGTCCAGGCAGAGCTCACGGCTGAGCGTAAGTCGCGGGTTCCGACGGATGAACAGAAGCAGGCCCGGCTAGTGCAGTTCCTGGGGTATGGAGACTGGCTCAGCGTGCGTGCTGATGGGCCCCTGTGGTTTCGTGGTTACGACCAGTGGAGCGAAGAAGAGGGTTCCGCCCAGGCCGGCAAGCTTCTGGAAGCCTACAACGCGGCACACATTGCGGTTGGGCATACCGTGCAGAAGAGCGGGCGCATCCGGCCCCGGTTTGATGGCAAAGTGTTCCTGATCGACACCGGTATGCTCAGCAGTTACTACCCTGGAGGCAGGGCGTCGGCGCTGGAAGTCTGCGGCGACGCCAGGTTCACGGCCGAATATATGAACGAGCGGACGGTGCTGCTGGAACCGGCGGGGTCTTCACCGCAGACCGCAGCACCTGTGGCTCCAGGGTCCGGGGATCCGGCGAAGGTCTCGGAAAAGCCCGTGGCCTTGCCGGGCAGCGCCGGCATCTGTGCCGCGGCATCTGCAGCCGGCCAGTAGCGGAGTTCAGGAAAGTGAGCTCGGGAAAGAGGGCGTTGGGATGAAACGGTGGATTGAGCGTGCCTTAAACGTCCACCCCGGTGATCTGGGGCGGGGCACGCTTTTGTGCTCCTGCTTATTCCTCGTAATTACTACCTACAAAATAGGCGGCGTGGCGGGTGCTGCCTTATTCCTGTCACGCTTCCAGGCCAAGCAACTGGCCTACGCTGACATTTCCAGTTCCGTTCTGGTGGCCCTGGTGGTGGCGGGCTATGTGCATGTGGCGCGGCGTGTACGTTTTCACAGCCTGCTACTAGGCAGCACCTTGTTTTTTGCCAGCAATTGCGCTCTGTTCTGGGGTCTGATCCACTATCTTCATCTGGCATGGCTGTTTCCGGTGTTCTACGTCTGGGTGAAAATCTTCGGAGTGCTGGTACCAACTCAGATCTGGACTCTGGCCAACTATGTGCTGACCACGCGCGAGGCCAAGCGGGTTTTCGGAATGGTGGGTGGGGGCGGCATCGCGGGTTGGATCTTTTCCGGTTTCTTCTCCAAGACGATAGCCAAGACCCTGGGCACGGAAGTCCTGCTGCTGGGCATGGTGTTGTTTTTGTTGATTTGTACCGGATTGATTGTCTTGATCTGGCGCAGCGGGCTGGTGGCCCGGGGCGGAGCCGAAGAGGCGACGGCGGAATCAGCCCAAGGCGGCCCACGGAATTTGTTTGGCAGCATGCGCCTGGTGTTTTCTTCGTCCTACCTGCGGGCGATCGCCGCGGTGATCTGCATTGGGTCATTGGTGACCACGCTGACCGGCTGGCAGTTCCTGGCCATAGCGCAGCAGACGCTGCAAAAGAAGGATGCGCTGGCCGCTTTTTTTGGCGACTTCAACTTTTACGCCGGCATACTTTCGCTAACCTTCCAGTTGCTGGTGACTCCGCGGTTCCTGCGCAAGTTCGGTATAGGGGTGTCCCTGTTCGCGCTCCCCACTACGGTCTTCCTGGGTTCAATGGGAGTGCTGGCGTTTGGCACGCTGGGTTCGGTGGTGGTGCTAAAAGGCTTCGATCAGGTGCAGCGCTATTCGCTGGATAAGTCGAGCACCGAATTGCTCTACCTTCCGCTTCCGGCCCGGATCAAGCTACAGGTCAAATGGTTCATCGATACCGTAATCTGGCGATTGGGTGACGGCTTGTCGGGGTTGACCGTTCTCATGTTTGCCAGCACGCTGCACTTTTCCCCGCGGCAGATCAGCGCGATTGTGTTGGTGCTGGTCAGTGGCTGGCTGGTGGGGGTTGCGGTGGCGCGGCGGCAGTATGTGGCAACTCTGAAGGAAAGCATCGCCCAACACCGGGTGGACGTGGAGCAGACCCACGCGGTGCTGGACCGTTCGACCTCCGATGTGCTCGCGAGCAAGCTCTCGACCTCCGATCCCAACGAAATCCTTTATGCCCTCAGCCTGTTTGAAGTGGAGCGGCAGAGAGCGGCGCACCCCGTCATACGAAGTCTCTTGTACCACGCCTCGCCACAGGTCCGGCAGAAGGCGATCGCAATTTTGTCGGAAGCGGGCGACAAGACGGCGCAGCCCGAGATCGAACGGCTGGTCAAGGATCCCGAACTCAGTGTGCGCACGGAAGCCTTGCTTTACCTGGCGCACCACGCCCATGTGGACCCGCTGGAGCTGATGCAAGACGAAAGCGATTTCTCCGACTTTTCGGTCAGCTCGGCGGTGGTCGCGTTTCTGGCGCGGCCGGGTGAGACTCAGGTTCTGGAAGCGGCACAACAGATTCTCACTACAATGGTGGGCGAGCCTGGAGCCAAACGTCAGCGACACCGCGTGGAGGCGGCGCGGTTGCTCGGCGAGCTGCCCGATTCTTTTGATCCCCTGCTATCCACCCTGCTCGCCGATCCGGACCCGGTAGTGGCCCGGGAAGCTATCCATGCGGTGGGCAAACTGCGCAAGCGA
>JBGQIG010000106.1:0-8810 GCA_041498365.1 Terriglobia bacterium
AGGAATGCATAGGTCCTTCGCTTGCTTTCGTCCTGCTTCGCAGGACGAAAGACTGCGCTCAGGATGACAGCGGTTGGAGGGCTGGGTATCGGGTGGAAATCCCGGAACTCTATTCGCGCATCTAAGCAAACAAATATGAAGCCACTCGCCCTCCCAATCGTCTCGATGCTTCTGATAGCTTCCCTCGCCTTCGGCGCGGACGATGTCAAAACGGCGAAAGTGCTGGCGGTGAAAGCTTACGATCGCGGACGCATTGCATTCTGGGAGGGGCGGGTTCCCATCTATGATGGCTATCCTTTCTATGACATTACGCTCGCCCTCGATCAGAAGAAGTATGTGGTGCGGTACGAAAGCCTGACTGGGTACTACCCCTCGAAGTGGAAAGCCGGTCGCGATATCCAGGTTCGGCTGGGCAAGGGAAAAATGTTCCTGTTCAACGGCGAAGAGGAAGTCCTGGCCCAGATTTACAACGGGCACTTGCACGACTGCGTGCCGACGAGCGGGCGGCCGACCACCATTGGCCCCGGCCCGCAAGTACCTTGCGACTGATTATGGGACGTCGTCCTCTTGGCTTCACCCTCACGCCCTCATCGAATTGTTTTTTTCCGCTGTGGTAAATTCAAAATACCTCATGAAAGACGTTGCGTCCTGGGCATTGAACACGGCTGCGCTGCGTGGAGCGTCTTATGCCGATGTGCGCCTAGCCGACGATCGCCACCGCGCCCTCTCCACTAAGAATGGCAAAGTCGGCGGCGCTTCGGTTTCCGAGTCGTTCGGCTTCGGAGTGCGCGTCATTGCTGATGGCGCCTGGGGATTCGCAGCTTCGGACGATCTGAGCCGCGCCGGAGTCGAAGCTACCGCTGCGCGCGCCCTGGAAATCGCGAAAGCATCTTCGCGGGTGAAGCAGGACGACATCCAGATGGCCCCGGAAAAACCGGCCACTGCAGAATGGACATCGCCGTTTCAGATCGATCCTTTCACCACCTCCGTCGAGCAGAACATTGACTTGCTGCTGAAAATCGACTCGGAACTGCGCTCCGTGCAGGGGGTCACGCTGGCCGAGACCAATATGAACTTCCGCCGGGAGGAGCTTTGGTTCTTCTCGTCCGAAGGCGCCAACATCCATCAGACGAAATACACGACCGGCGTGGGATATGTGGCGCACGCTTTCGCTGGAAGCGAAATTCAGAAGCGGTCGTATCCCAATTCTTATGGCGGGCAGTGGCAGAACAAAGGCTACGAACTGGTCGAGGAATTGAAACTGGTGGAAAACGCCCGCCGCGTGGGCGAAGAAGCGGTGGCGCTGCTCAAGGCCGGTCAGTGTCCGGAAGGCGTGTGCAACGTCATTCTGGACAGTTCGCAGCTTGGACTGCAGATCCACGAGTCGGTCGGGCATCCCATTGAACTCGACCGCGTCCTGGGCATGGAAGCGAATTTCGCTGGAACGTCTTTTCTGACGTTAGACAAACTACGCACCCTACGCTACGGCAGCGAACTGGTAAACATTGTTGCCGACGCGCGCCAGGAGCACGGACCGGGCCTCGGTACTTTCGCCTTCGACGACGAAGGCGTGCCCGCGCAATGCACCCCGATCATCACGGACGGCTTGTTCACCGGATATCTAAGTTCGCGCGAGACCGCTCACACCATCGGCGCAACCCGCTCCGGCGGAACCCTGCGCGCCGAGGGCTGGAACCGGCTGCCCATCATCCGCATGACCAACATCAGCATTCTGCCCGGCGAAAAGCCGCTGACCCGCGAGCAATTGATTGCGTCAACCGATAACGGCGTCTACATGGAGACCAACCGCTCCTGGTCCATCGACGACAAGCGCTACAACTTCCAGTTCGGCTGCGAAGCCGGATGGGAGATCAAAAACGGCAAGCGCACCCGCATGCTGAAGAACCCATCCTACTCCGGCATCACTATCGAATTCTGGAACTCGATGGACGCAATCTGCTCGCGCGACGAATGGACGCTTTGGGGCACGCCACACTGCGGCAAGGGCCAGCCGCAACAGGTCATGGGCACGGGACATGGAGCAGCCCCGGCAAGGTTTCGGAACGTGAAGGTAGGCACAGCGTACAAGGGAACGTGAGGGGAAAGTGGGTGCCCCGTCCTCGTCTCTCCGCGGTTTGGAGAGACAGGGCGGGGACTTTGCTGAATGCTGATTAAAGACCAAGCCGCCGAAACCTTCAAACGAATACGGAAGCACTCCACCGCCGACGAAGTGGAAGTCCTGTTCTATGGAGGAAAGAGCGCCCTGACACGCTTTGCCAACAATGTCATTCATCAGAACGTCGCCGAGGAAAATTATTCTGTCTCCGTGCGGACGGTGTTCAGTGGTCGCACCGCGCGAGCCACAACCAACAAACTGGATGACGAGAGTCTGAAGCGTGTGGTGCAGGCTTCGGAAAGTCTGGCCAAAGTTCAGCATCCCGATCCGGATTTACTGCCTGTGCCAGACGCGGGCGAGGGCGCCCGCGCCACACAGGTCGCCCCCAGCCGGCATTTTGCGCAAACCGCCGCACTCACTCCCGAGCTGCGTGCTGACGCTGTGAAGCAGATCGTGCAGGTGGCCACCCGGCATAAGCTCACCACAGCCGGCATCTTTTCCTCGTCGGAATCGATAGAAGGAATTTTCAATTCACGTGGCCTGGCCGGCTGGCACACCCAGACCTCCTCGGAGATTTCCGTCACCATGCTGGCGGGGGATTCGTCGGGATGGCAGAAGGCGAATTGCCCCGACGCGAGTCAACTCGATCCGGCCGCTCTGGCTGAAGTCTCGGCCCGCAAAGCCCTGGAGTCCGCCCGCCCGCGCGAAATTCCCGCCGGAAAGTACACCGTGATTCTGGAACCGGCTGCCGTGCTCGATATGGCGGGCTTCATGTTCTTCGATTTCGGCGGTCTGTCGGTCCTGGACCAGCGATCTTTTCTCAATAATCGCGTCGGCGCCAAACTTTTCGGTGCCAACATCAATATTTGGGACGACGTTGCGCACCCGCTTCAATCGGGCACGCCATTCGACGGCGAGGGAATCTCCCGGCAGCGAGTGCATCTGGTGGAGAATGGGGTGGTCAAGCGCCTGGTCTATGCGCGGGCCACAGCGCAGAAAATGAAGCAGTCGGAATACAAGGACAAAGTTGGCCCCGTGGCGCCGACTGGGCACGGCTTTCCGCTCCCCAACGAGATGGGGGAAGCCCCCATGAACATCGTGTTCGGCACGCCCGCGGATCCGAAAACCGTCGACCAGATGATGGCCTCGACGGACCGCGGTGTGCTGATCACGCGACTGTGGTATATCCGCGAGGTCGATCCCTACGAAAAAATTCTTACCGGCATGACCCGTGACGGCACTTTTTACGTGGAGAACGGCAAGGTCCAATACGGTGTTCGCAATTTCCGCTTCAACGAAAGCCTGATTCACATGCTGTCGAATGTGGAGGCCATGGGAACGCCGGTAAGGGCCAGCGGCGAAGAATCCTTCGACATGGTCGCGCCACCCATGAAGGTGCGGGACTTCAATTTCACAGAAGTAACGAAGTTCTAGGGGCAGCACTTGGCAATTAGCAATTAGCACTTGGCCCCGTCGGAAACATTCAGTCACCGGGCAAATACCAAATGCTAATTGCTTCTTCAAGCCCCTCGCTGTTCCAAGCCCACTTTCAGAACTAAGGACGTCAGCATTCTCCTCAGTTCCTCGAGCTTTTTAGCTAGAGAGCCGTACTCGACGGAGCCGAGCAGGTTCAGGTCTCGCGACAGCAGGAATGATAGTCCAGTCCACTTGCGGAACCCGAGGCGACCTGCAGGTATCTCTGAAATTCATTGTTGCCACGCTTGCCGCAACCCTCTGCAAGGTTGGGGGCGATAGACGCGCTACAACGGCGCATTTGACTGGTCAGGCCGTGACAGCTCTTCACCAGGAAAGCACTTCGTTGCCTTATAAACATCCAAGATCAAGGAATGTGCTTTCTCCCAAACCCTTAAGTCCCTGAAGTCTTTCACCTTGGTACCCCCGTCCAGGGCCAAATGCTAATTGCCGATTGCCAAGTGCTTCAGTGACGGATGTCACGCTCCAGCGGCCACCCTTGAATTCCCCCGCAATTCCATGATCCGCAAGGCTTTACCCCTACTAGTTCCATGACTTCCGTAACTTTTAACTGCTGGTTCCGCAGTGTAATCTGCCTCACGTAATGTCGAACAATGCGCGATTTGCGGAAGACGGGAATCCCGGTGCCGGCGCACAGGTTGGGAATGAAACTTCGCCGACGGTGTCCCCGGAAACTGCGAACCGCGAACCCGCTCCAAAGAGAACTGGCCGCGCGCGGTATCCGGAAATGCAAAGCGCGGTGCGATTTCCCATCAAGCTGCCAATTTCAGTGAAGTCACAATCGGGCGCCAACGCGGCGGAGACGGAGAACATTTCCGCCAATGGCGTGCTGTTCCACGTGGATTCGGAAATGCCCGTGGGTTCGATGGTGGACTTCACCATTTCGCTGCCCGCGAGCGTGGTCGGCGCAGAAGCCGATGTGCAACTCGATTGCCGCGGCCGCGTTGTACGAAACTTTGAAGAAGATGGCCGCCGCGGAGTCGGCGTAGTCATCGACGAATACCGTTTTGAGCGCCGCTGAGCGCAAGGAAACCGATGGCAAGCACTTCCGCCAGCATAGAGAACGTCGAACAGCCGCAGGAAGTCGACGGCCAGTTCATCCGCGTCATCGTGGCTGACACGCAGGCCATCTTCCGTGCCGGGTTGCGCAAGATCTTTGCCCTGGAAGACGATATTCGGGTCGTCGGACAATCGGAAACCCTGCCCCAGACGCTTTCCGCCGCCAAGAAATTTACCGCTGACATCCTGATCTTTGAAGCGGCTCTGGCACCGAATCCCCTGGAAGCGGTTTCTGATCTGCTGCGACAAACTCCCAACCTCCGTCTGGTGGTCGTAACTCAGGAGCCCAACGAAGAACTCACCCTGGAACTGCTGCGCCGGGGCGCGCACGGAATTGTGTCGCGCGAGGTGGAACCGGAACTGTTGGTGGACTGTCTACGCAAAGTCTCGGAAGGCCACCCCTGGCTCGATAGCCGCGGCATCCAGTGGGTACTCGAAGCCTACCGCACCCAGGGCGTGCGACCGACCTCAGCGCGGCCCAAGGTACAGCTAACCCCGAAAGAATCGCTCATCGTCTCCTGCGTAACCCAGGGCATGAAGAACAAGGAAATCGCGCTGCGCGTCGGCACAACGGAACAGGTGGTCAAGAACTATCTCCGCAAGGTATACGACAAACTGGGTGTGGCCGATCGACTGGAGTTGGCGCTGTTCTGCCTGCACAACCGGGTCCTGGACGCGAGCGTGAAAGCACCACCCCCGGTGCCGTCATCCGGCAACGGCAGCAACGCAATCGGGAGCAGCGCAAACGAATTACCCGCCACCGCCGAACCTTCTCCTAAAGTCTCCTGACTTCCCTGATATTTGGGGATACCCTTCGCTTGATTCTGGCCTTGGTCGACACCACCGCCTCAATCGTTTGGTTGCAAAACAGGCCCGCTCGCGGCGACAATCTTCTGTGCAACCTGCCGATCCGCGCGACACAATGCCCTTCAGCGGTGCGAATCCTTTTCAACCTGGCGCGCTGGTGCTGGTAACGCTAGGTAGTCCTCGGGAGAAATTCTGGGGGGCCATACTAGCGCTTACTCCCTCCGGACTCAGTCTCGCGGGCGTCGAACTGGGTTCGTTCGAAGACCTCGTCTCCATGATTAAGGCGGGCGATCCCCCTTCTTCCGGTATAGTCTTCTTTCCCATGCAACGCATCGAGCGTATAGAACTTGATTTGCCGGAAGGCAACATTCCTTCGCTTTCGCAGCGTTTTGCCGCCAAGACCGGACTGGACCCCGCTTCTGTTTTCACTCGACGCACCACAGCCCATCTCGAAGGACTCGGAGAGCAGAAATGAAGCTCTCCCAACTGCTGACCGCGCCCAACCAGTTGACCCTGCTGCGCATGATGTTCGTGCCGTTTATCGTGATCAACCTGGTTGCCGGTCACTACACCTGGGCCCTCACCTTGTTTGTTTTGGCGGGCTTCAGCGACGGCCTCGATGGTCTGCTGGCCCGGACTCTCAAGCAGCAGACCGTGCTCGGCCAGTATCTCGATCCCATAGCCGACAAGCTCTTGCTCAGCACCATGTTCATGGTCTTGGCCATCCTGCACAAGATTGCCTGGAAATACACGGTGCTGGTTTTTAGCCGCGATATTTCCATTCTGTGCGCCAGTGCGGTGCTCTACGCCATCGCCGGGCTGCGCGACTTTCGTCCCAGCATCTTTGGCAAGGCCAACACCTTTGCCCAGGTCGCCGCCATTTTTTTCGTGTTGCTGTTCCAGGTCAAACATACACGTTGGGTTTGGATCACTCAGACTACGTTTCTCCACGCGACGGTTGGTTTCACCATCGTCTCGGCAGTGCACTATGTATTTCTTGTCGGCCAGCGTCTGCACGCCGCCAATCACGTTTCTGCGGAGGCTTCTAAATCAGAGAATGGCTCGATTTGACCCTCTTTCTCGTGTCCCCCTAGAATTAAGAACTCTGTCCGCAAACTTTCCCTTCTCATGGCACTGCGCCTTTACAACACGCTCTCCGGCAAAATAGAAGAGTTCCACCCGCTGCAAGGCAATGAAGTTCGCATGTATGCCTGCGGGCCCACGGTGTACGACTACGGTCACATCGGCAACTTCCGAACCTTTGTCGCGGTCGACATTCTGCGGCGTTTCTTGCTGCAGAGCGGGTTCAGCGTGCGCCACGTCATGAACATCACGGATGTGGACGACAAGATCATCCGTAACTCCGCCCACCAAGGCCTGAGCGTCAAGGAATACACCGCCAAATACGAGAAAGCCTTTCTTGAGGATAGTGCCACTCTGAATATCGAGCAGCCTGTTCTCGCCCGCGCCACCGACCACATCCCGGAGATGGTGCGCTTCGTTGCCGAACTCGAGAAGAAGGGTTTCGCCTATCGTACGGACGACGGTTCCTATTACTTTCGCATTGCGAAGTTTCCCGGATACGGCAAACTCTCGAAGAAGGATTTTGCAGGAATGGAAGATGGCGCGCGCGTGGATGTGGATGAGTATGAAAAGGACAACGCTCGCGACTTCGCTCTGTGGAAAGCACACAAGCCGGGTGAGGCGTTCTGGGAGAGTTCGATCGGGCCGGGGCGCCCGGGCTGGCACATTGAGTGTTCCGCCATGTCCATGGAAGAGCTGGGAGAAACCTTCGACTTGCACGCCGGCGGTGAGGATCTCATTTTCCCGCATCACGAAAACGAAATCGCGCAATCCGAAGCACGGACTGGAAAACCTTTTGTGCACTTTTGGTTTCACGCGCGTTTTCTGCTGGTGGAAGGCGAGAAGATGTCGAAGAGCGCCGGCAATTTCTTCACCCTGCGCGATCTGGCACTCAAGGGATACAAACCTTCTTCCATCCGGCTGCTGCTGGCTTCCGTTCCCTACCGTCATCAACTCAACTTCACCTTCGACGGGCTGAAGCAGATGGCCAGTAACGTGGACAAGCTGCGGAACTTTCAGCTACGCCTGAAAGCTGGTCAATTCCCGCCCGGAGCCACGGATTCCATGCTTGCCCGCGAGGCGGTTGAGCGCATGACCTCCGCCCTTGAAGACGACCTCAACACTGCTCAGGCCCAGGCCGCCATCTTTGACATGGTGCGCAAAGCCAACACCGCAATTGACACCGGACAGATAAGGAAAGACGACGTTGCACCGTTGCTGGCGGCGCTCGACAAGTTTGACGAAGTCTTTGCCGTCTTGCGGGATGACGATGCCCCCAAGATGAAAGCTATTCTTGAATGGGCAAAGGCGGAGGGACACGAAAAAGATGTTAGCCAGGAACTGCTTGACGCAGCCGGAGGGCAAGGTCTTTCTGACGCCGAAGTCGAAAGGAAGATCGCCGAAATGGAAGCGGCGCGCCGATCCCGCAATTTCCAGGCCTCCGACGCCATTCGCGCCGAACTGACTTCCGCCGGGCTGCTTGTCGAAATCTCCAAAGATGGCGTGCGCTGGCGCAGGAAGTAGACTTGGTGTCGCGCGGGCGCTTTCGCCCGCGTTCGTGCCGATTGTCCACCGTAGGCTGTTCCTACACTTCGTTGGACCGCGGCCGCCGACGTTTCGCGACCCGGGAACTGATTCTGCTTACTGCAAAACCCCCTCGGATAAGACTGCATCCAGAGCCGCATTGCCAGTCGGCGCGCACACTTGTTGGTTCCATTGTCGCTTCAAGTCTTTGGGCTGAGGAACGGCTGTGTTCTGCCGCACGGCCCTCGGGGCTGCAGATCGCGACTGTGGCATCAGCGAAGCGAAACTGCCCAGGGTCGTAACCATCAAATTCACCGCCGCCGTGATGCGAGTCGAGAGCGCCGGGTCGCTAATGTGAGCTGCCTGCAATAATGCCGGCAAGTTCTGGCTGGTGCTCTGAATCAGGCTCTGGATTCTCTGCAGAGCATCGGGACTCGGATGGGCTTGGTATGCGTTGTATAGCGCCTGCAGAAGGGTCAGGTCTCTACTGGCTTCGGCTGAAATGTTCTGGATGGCGCCGGCCTCGGCGGGACTCAATTGCTTTCCGGATTGCAGCGTTGCCACCAGGGCCGCGATGTTCAATGCCATCTGCGTGAGCACCGGCAAATCGGCCAATGCCACGCTGATCCACTGGGCGCTGCATCCTGCAGCTATCAATGAAACGGTCAACACAGCAACCAGCGTGATTCTGTACTTCGAAATTGATTTCATATGAGTGCTTTCTCCT
>JBGQIG010000107.1:0-8690 GCA_041498365.1 Terriglobia bacterium
CGGCGGGAATTCCGCGAGCAGTTCGATTCCACTGTGGTCGCCCACACCACGGGCGCCGATCAGGGCGACCCGCATGCGCAACCGAAGATGGTAAAGCATGTCGCGGAGGGCGATACGGTCAAGCTCAAGTCTGTGGGCCGGCCAGCGGTAGTCAGCCGCCGTCTGGACGACAATCACTTCGAAGTCGAAATCGGCGCCATGAAGATGAAGGTCGCCCGCGATGACATCGCCGAAGTGCTGGTCCACGCAGCCGACTCGCCCGTTAAAGCCGCCCGGGCGCGGGGGATTTCGGTGTCGCTGGAGAAAGAGAATGCGAGCGTGCCCTCGGAAATCAACGTCATCGGGCGCACTGTGGATGACGCTACCCGCGAGGTGGAAAAATTCGTGGACCGTGCCTTTCTGGCCGGACTGCCGCGGGTGCGCGTAGTGCATGGCAGCGGCATGGGGATTTTGCGGAAAGCGCTGCGTCAGTATTTGCAGAAGCATCCACACGTCGAGTCAGTGACGGAGCCTCCGCAGAATGAAGGTGGGGGCGGAGCGACGGTGGTGGAGTTGAGAGTATGAATCAATTGCATATTGATGAAAGCTATTCTCGCCAAGTACAAATGAACTGGCCGGCATTGTATGCGGGTGAGGATGTTGTTTGGAGGGGTAAGCCGCTCCGATCCAAGTACACAATGAAGGACGCGAAGCTGACACTAACCGGCATACCTGTCGCTGTCTTCATTGCTTTCTGGATGTCGATGGCACTGAGGATTCCGAAGGAAGGCAGCCCCGGAGGCTTGATTGCATGGCTCTTCCCCGCGTTTGGGATGATCTTTGTCCTTCAAGCGCTGTACCTCTTGGTTGGTCATTATTTGCGGAACTGGCTGGAATGGAAAAACGTCGAATACGCGATCACCAATCGGAGGACGGTCGTTCGGAGGGGCGTTTGGCGAGTTTCTGAGTTGAGTCGGACACACTCTGACTCTCCGATTGAGGTTCGAGCCAGCACTGACGGTGCGCTCGGAGACGTCATATTTCAGGCTCGGGGCAAACTCAATATCAACGGACTCAAACAGCAACTAAGCGGTATGTTCAATCCCGAGCTCAGGACAGGCGAGTTCGGGCTTTACGCCGTCGAGCACCCGGGGAATGTTTATCGGACCATTCTCAGCCAAACCGGTGCCGCTCCAGACGGTGCAAAACATAACGTATGAGATCAAGTTCCTTTTTCTTCGAAGTGAACTGGTTTTCCTCTGTCGTCCACGGGTTAGAGGGCGCATCCACAGCTTCTCCACAGCAATCCGCTTCCGGTATATTCAAATCAGGGCCTTTCCGCCGCACAATTCCTGTGGACAGCTCTGCTTCCACTCATGACCGACTCCAGCCACTTCAAGGAAACCGTCAAGCAGCAAGCGGACATCGTTCGCATTGTGGGCGACTACGTCAAGCTGAAGAAGGCGGGGGCGCAGAACTACTCCGGGCTTTGTCCCTTTCATAACGAGAAGACGCCGTCGTTCTCGGTGCATGCCACGCGGCAGTTCTTTCACTGTTTCGGCTGCGGCGTGTCTGGCGACGTTTTCAGCTTTGTCCAGAAAATCGAGAACATTACCTTCCCCGAGGCCGTGAGGGCGGTGGCGCAGAAGCTGGGCATTGCCCTGCCCAAAGTGAGCTACTCCAGTCCGGCGGAGGCCAAGGAAGCCAAGCTGCGCACCGTGTTGCTCGAGGTTCAGGAGGGGGCCTGTGCGTTTTTCCAGGAATATCTCAAGCGCCCGGAAGGAGCGCATGCGCGGGAATATCTGGCGGGGCGGGGGCTGACCGAGGACGTGATCAAGGCCTTCCGCATTGGCTATGCGCCGGATTCCGGATTTGTGCTGCGCGACCGGATGAAGAGCGAGTTTGATGAACAGATGTTGCGGGAAAGCGGGCTGTTCTCGTGGAAAATCGACAGTGGACCTCGGGCATCGGACGTCGGGGCTGCGAAGGCCGGCTCTCAGCTCTCAGTTCTCAGCTCTCAGCAAGACACAAAGTCCCTCGACTCGGCTCGGGATGACAAGAGTGAGGAGCGGCAGCTAACGACCAACGACCAACGGCCAACGACTGCCGCCATGTACTCCAAGTTCCGCAACCGGGTGATGTTTCCTATCACCAACGAAGCTGGACGCGTGATTGCTTTTACCGGGCGCACTCTTTCAACCGACGACAAGGCTGGCCCCAAGTATCTGAATTCGCCTGAAACCGCGATCTATTCCAAATCGCGGGTGCTGTTCAATCTCGACCGGGCGAAAGAGGCAATTCGCAAGCTGGACTACGCCATCCTGGTCGAAGGACAGATGGACTGTATTTCGGTCTTCGCCGCTGGCTTTCACAACGTGATCGCCAGCTCGGGCACGGCCTTCACCGAGCTTCAGGCCAGGCTTCTGGGGCGGTTTACCAAGAACGTCGTGGTCAATTTCGATCCCGATACGGCTGGCGCCAAGGCTACTGAGCGCACCCTTGGTCTGCTGGTGGAGGAGGATTTTCAGGTCAAGGTACTTACCCTCGAACCGGGCTTTGATCCTGACCTGTTCATCCGGCGCAAGGGGAAAGACGCGTATGCCGGTGCGCTGAGGAATTCTCAGAAATACTTCGACTACCTCATCGAACGCGCCCGCACCCAGTTCCCGGTCCGTAGCGCTGAAGGCAAGGTCAGGGCGGTGAACTATCTTCTGCCGCATATCCAGCGGGTCCCCAGCCGCATCGTGCGCGACGAACTGGCCCGGGAGATGGCGCAGAAGCTGAGTATTGACTCGGCGGTCTTGCGTCAGGAGTTGAAGCACGCGGCTGCGAGTCGGTCCACGGCCACCCTGAAAGCGACCTCGGAGTTTCAGGTTACGGATGCCGAACGCATCCTGATTCGGGCGCTGGCCTCGGCCACCGAAATGCAGACCTCCGAAGCGCATTTTTCCGCTCGCGACGGCGCGGAAGAGGAGTTCGACCCAGCTCGGCAGGCGCAGTTCGTCCTCAAAAGCGAAAGCCTTCACCTGGGGCTGGCCACCGAGTCGTTAGTCGGGGTCTTGCTCGAGTCCGAAGCGATCCGCATAACGGATCTGCCCTTATCGGAGGCAGAGCGGAACCTGCTGGCTTCCATCCTGATGAAAGAGGACGAAGAACTTACCGCCGACCGGCTGGAGGGGGCAGTGCGGGCTCTGCGGCGCATTCAGCTCAGGCGCAAGTTGGAGCGGGTGCAGCGAGAGCTGCAAGTTACGCGAGGCAAGGAGGCGAGCCAGCTACAGGCGCTTTTAGAGGAAAAGATGCGGCTTAAGCGGGCCCTGATGGATCCGGGCCTGGCTGACGAGGGCCCAGCGGCCCGCCCTGCATAAGGGCCAAAGTCTATGAAACTAAATGGAGTTCGGTGACATCTAAGTTAACAGTTGACGGGAGTATGGACGGAGTGCGTCAGAAATCAGAAGAGCACCCGATATGCGGTAAGCGAAACCGGTGCTATAATTTGAAAGTTTGTGCCCGACGCGCAGCTCCGCCGCTTCACGTTCCCACCGCTAAAAACGTTCCAGGTCCTTTCCGTAGGACGAATTGAGGATAATCCGACTTGGCTCTTGACGACAAGTACGACGACATTAAAAAGCTGATCGACACAGGTAAAGAGAAGGGATATCTGACCTACGACCAGGTCAACGACCTTATCCCGCACGACGTGCATTCTCCCGAGGACCTGGACGATCTGCTGACCACCATTGGTACGCAAGGCATCGATGTGCTGGAGGGGCCCAAGCTTCCCTCCTCGGCGCTCGATAAGAAGTTTGAAGAAGAAGGAGAAGTCGGCGAGGACGTCGAACTCGACCTCACTCCCGGCGCTCTGGAGAAAACCAACGACCCCGTCCGCATGTACCTCCGCGAGATGGGGACGGTTCCGCTGCTGACTCGCGAAGGCGAAGTGGAAATCGCCAAGCGCATCGAGCGCGGACAACTGCGGGTGCTGAAAGCGCTCTCCCGGTCTCCGATTGTCATTAACGAACTTTTGGCAATGGGGGAGGACCTCAAGAAGGGCGTCCGTTCCATCAAGGAAGTGGTCACCTTCGACGAGGAAGAGATCACCGATGAAATCCTGCAGAACCGCCTGAAGGAATTCACCGGGAAAATCGACGACCTGGCCAAAGCTTATAAGAAGGCCAGCCAGCTGATCGAGAAGTTTGCCACTGTTTCCCAGAAGAAGCGGCCCAAGGACTATCGCCGCTATCGTCTTAACCTGGCGCGGGCCATCGTAAACGTGTCGCTGTGCGTCCGCAGGCTGGGTTTCACCAACGCTGAGCGTAAGCGGTTGATCGACCGGGTGAACAAGACGGTCGACACCATGCGATCGCTCGACCGGCAATCCCAGAACCTGGAACGCAAGGCGGATGCGACTCGCAGCGAGGAGCAGAAGAAGGAATATCGGCGGCAATCGCGTTCCGTTCGTTCGGAACTGGAAAAACTGGAGGCCGAAGCCGGCGTCTCGTTTCAGGAGCTAAAGCGGACCCAACGGGAAATCATCCAGGGGGACATGGATGCGGAGCAGGCCAAGCGGGAGCTGATCGAGGCCAACCTCCGCCTGGTGGTTTCCATCGCAAAAAAGTACACCAACCGCGGTTTGCAGTTCCTCGATCTGATCCAGGAAGGCAACATCGGTTTGATGAAAGCCGTGGACAAGTTCGAATATCGCCGCGGGTATAAGTTCTCGACTTATGCCACGTGGTGGATTCGGCAGGCGATTACTCGTGCAATTGCTGATCAGGCGCGTACGATTCGCATCCCCGTCCACATGATTGAGACCATCAACAAGCTGATCCGCACCTCGCGGCAGCTAGTGCAGGAACTGGGACGCGAACCCACCTCGGAAGAAATCGCCAAGCGCATGGACATTCCAGTGGCTAAGGTGCGCAAGGTGCTGAAGATCGCGCAGGAACCCATCTCTCTCGAAACGCCGATCGGCGAAGAGGAAGATTCTCATCTGGGCGACTTCATCGAGGACCGCGCCGTGGTCTCGCCGGCCGAAGCCGTGATCAACGTCAACTTGAAAGATCAGACCTCGCAGGTGTTGCGCACGCTGACTCCACGCGAGGAAAAAGTCATCAAGATGCGCTTTGGTCTGGAAGACGGTTCGGAACACACGCTTGAGGAAGTGGGCCAGTCGTTTGCCGTGACCCGCGAGCGTATCCGCCAAATTGAGGCCAAAGCATTGCGCAAGCTGCGGCATCCATCGCGTTCACGAAAGCTGCGGGCGTTTCTGGATGGCGTAAGGGACTGAACTTCTTCGCCACGGATTTTACGCGGATTAACCCGGATCAAGGACACGGCTTCGGTCGTGTCCTTTGTTTTCGTCAGTCCATTGCTTAAGCATCTTAGTGATAGCTCGGGGCCTGTTTTCTTCCGCAGTCAAACGGAGCGCAGCTCAGGTTGTCCAAACCGCCGCACCGTTGGCTGTTTGCTTCGCCTCGCCTGCCACAAATCGTACTGGGCCTGCATATTCATCCAGAGTTCTGGAGAAGTGCCCAGCGCAGCGGCGAGGCGCAGCGCCATGCTCGCCGAGATTCCGGCTCTGCCATTCAGCACCCGTGACAGCGTGACGCGGGTAACCCGCAAATGGGCTGCCGCTGTTGACACCGCCGTTTTCCCCAAATATTCACGCAGCACCAGTCCGGGATGCGGCGGGTTGTGCATTCTCATAACGGCTCCTAGTGATAGTCCTGATAGTCGACAAGGATCGCGTCCTCATCTTCGAACCGAAACGTCAGACGCCAGTTGCCGCTGACGCTGACTGCCCAGTGATCGGCAAGCGCTCCGGCAAGCCGGTGGAGTTTCCATCCCGGAGCATTCATATCCGCCGGAGTTCGAGCATTGTCCAGCGCAAATAGCTGGAGGCGCAACCGGGTCTCGTGCTTGGGCTGAATCCCGGCCTTGGATCCAGTGCGAAAGAACTTCTCCAAGCCACGATGCCGGAAGCTCCTGATCACTCCGTATAGTGTAGCGATACATGATACGGTAAGTCAAGGAGCCAGATTCGACTTAGGAGATTCCCGGAAATTGGGGAGCTCAGGGGAGCGATCGAACGCGCGGGCACCTTTTGATGAGATTTCCTCCGAGTTTTCCTTCCCTTTCCACAAAGAAGTTCCGTCCTCCACAGTTTCTGCACAACTCAACTCAAGTTTTTCGTTGCGATTGATTCGGCATTCGCGCAAAGTGCTCACAGTGCAAGCGTGAGATGCATTGAGCCTGCTGGCGACTGTAGCAGAGCTGGCGGTGACCGGCGGTTCTCGAGGGTGAACCGGCGGGAGGGTTTTCAAAGATGCGCTTCGGCGCGTTTCAGGAAACTCGGGCGATGCGGCCTCCTCAGACGGTCCTTCCCTAAAAAGCAGGACTTGCGCCGCCCGCTTACTCAGTCACTGCGGGTCAAGATCTGCAAGTCAAGTATTTGCAGATGGATCGCATGCAGCGTGTGCGGGAACGTGCGTTCCTTCGAGAATGCGGTTTCGTGAGCACACAATTCATCGCCTAGCGCGATGAAGCTGCGGGCGCGGCACTCACGAGCAATGCGGCCCAGGTGGCTGGCCTGGGCCGCATTTATTTTGGACTTCTATCGCCACGGATCTTCACAGATCACGGATGAGGAAGGCAATCCATCCTGGCGGAATATGCTCTTCTTGATTATTCGCTTTTTGTTCCCCTATACTAACGAAGTGGAAACAGTTTCAAGAGTCTTCCGAGTGGAGCACGTGTGCGACCGAAAATAATCAGTTTGTTCCCGGTTTTCCGAAGGCGTCGCGGGGCGTCCACAAGTTGGTTGCGGGTAATATCACGCTCACGTTTCGGAGCTAATTTTCCCGCCAGATAAGAGGGCTTTGGCTACTACCGACTACAGTCTCGCGCACAGCCTACCGGCGAACGTTGAAGCCGAACGTTCCATTCTCGGCGCCATCCTGCTGGACAACTTTTCCTACAACCAGGCCGCTGAGCATCTCAAGCCGGAAGACTTCTCTCTCGACTCTCATCGCCGCATTTATTCGCGCATGGTGGATTTGGCTGAGTCCTCCCGGCCGATCGACATGATTACGCTGGTCGAGGAGCTCGACCGGCGCAAGGAACTCGAGGCCATCGGGGATGTGGGCTATGTCTCGGGCCTGGTGGATGGCGTGCCCGACCGGCCGAGCATCGAGCACTACATCAAAATTGTTCGCGATAAGGCGCTGATGCGCGGGTTGATCCACGCCGCCAACGCCGCCATCGCCCGCGCTGCCGAGCAAAGCGATCCCGCAGAAGAAGTCCTCAACGACGCCGAAGCCGCCATTTTCCAGCTTTCCGAGAAACGCATCGGCCGCGGCTTCATGGGCGTGCAGGAAATCGTTAAAGAGTCGTTTGGGTCGGTGGATGCACTCTTGCAGCGAGGTCAGCGCATCACCGGTCTGGCCACGCACTACCCCGATCTGGATGAGATGACCAGCGGGCTGCAGCGCTCCGACCTGATCATCATCGCCGCCCGTCCCTCCATGGGGAAAACTGCGTTCGCCATGAACATTGCCGAAAACGCCTCCATCGAAGACCAGAAAGTGGTGGGCATGTTTTCTCTGGAAATGTCGCGTGAGGCTCTGCTCCTTCGCCTGCTATGTTCGAAGGCCGGCGTAGATTCGCACAAGATGCGCACCGGCTTTCTGGTGCGTGATGACACGAATAAAGTGGTTCACGCCATGGAGCAACTGGCTCACGCGCCTATTTTCATCGACGACACGCCGGGCATCAGCCTCAGCGAAATGCGTGCCAAGGCGCGGCGCCTGAGGCAGTCGCAGGGCCAGCTCGATCTGCTGATCGTGGACTACCTGCAACTCATGTCGGGCGGAGGCAGACGTTATGAGAACCGTACCCAGGAAGTATCTGCCATCTCTCGCGGTCTGAAAGGGCTAGCAAAAGAACTGAAGGTGCCGGTGGTGGCGCTGTCCCAGTTGAGCCGCGCTCCGGAAAGCCGCGGCGGGGACCACCGTCCTCAGCTAGCCGACCTGCGCGAATCCGGATCCATCGAGCAAGACGCAGACGTGGTGGCGTTCATTTTCCGGGAAGAAGTCTACAAGCCCGATGAGCCTGAACTGGATGGCCGCGCCGAACTCATCATTGCCAAGCAGCGCAATGGTCCCACCGGCAAAGTCAAACTGGCTTTCGTAAAGCGGTCCACCCGGTTTGAGTCGGTTGCTCCGGACGGCATGGGCCCCCCGGAATGAGGGGGCGTTTAGTTCTCCGTTCCAGCTACAAGTCCGCTGCCACATCCTGTGGAAAGCTTGTGGAAGCGCTGGCACTTTACATTTGGGAGCGGTCCGGCCATCGCGTCATGGATTTTTCCTATATGCAAAAAATCTCGTAACCCGCGTGGATGCTGCCACTTAGTCCCGTGCCTGGCTTGAACTCTCGGTCCTCGGCAGTTTCAGCAAGTCTGGTACAACCTTTGGGATTTGCACATCCAAAGGGACACGGCCCTCATGGTCACCCCGCCCTTCCCAGCCGACTTTCAGATGAGAACATAAGGGACACAGCGACAGAGATACGGTTCGACTTCGACAGGCAGGAGCTCGCCCGTCACGTCCGCTGGCGCGCTGGCTCCAAAAAACGAAAGCGCCCCAGACCCCGGTTTGGGTCTTGGGACGCCCGTTGAACAGCCCTCCCCCAGAACTGCTCAAATCCAGGCTAGA
>JBGQIG010000108.1:0-8634 GCA_041498365.1 Terriglobia bacterium
CTTCCGTTACCTCCGTGTCTTGACTCCACCCTTCACTGCAGGTTACTTTCGGCAATTCCGGGGAAAATTCTGTTTCGAGTGAGGGAACATTGGCGCATCGGCCGATCATCACGCTGACCACCGACTTCGGGCTCAGCGATCATTTCGTGGGAACCGTCAAAGGCGTCATTCTCGCCATTGTTCCGGAAGTTGAGATCGTGGACATCTCCCATTCCGTGCAGGCCTTCGATGTGCTGGATGGCGCGCTTACGATTGCCCAATCCTATTCGTACTTCCCCACGGGAACTGTACATCTGGTAGTGGTCGACCCGGGAGTGGGAACGGCACGGAGACCGATCCTGGTGACCAGCGATCGTCATCATTTTGTGGCGCCTGACAACGGCGTGCTCTCTCTCGTATACGGCCGCGAGGAGCGGTTGCATATCCGCCACGTGACCGCGGAGCACTATTACCTGCAGCCCGTGAGCAACACATTCCATGCCCGCGACATTTTCGCCCCGGTCACAGCCTGGCTTGCCAAGGGCGTGGACCCGGAAAAATTCGGCGACGAGATTTCCGACTACGTGCGCTTCAACGCACCCAAGCCGAAGCCGGTGGACGGCAACACCCTGCGCGGCGTGGTGCTGAAAGTGGACCGCTTTGGCAATCTCATCACCAATATCACTCCCCAGGACGCGCCCATGCTTTTTGCCTCCGAACCAGGTGCCTTCAAGATTCTGGTCGGCAAGCACGAGATCACCGAAATCCATTCGAATTACTCTGAAGGCGCACCTGGCGAGGTCTTCGGAATCCTGGGCAGCATGGGCTATCTGGAGATCGCAGCCGATCGTGGTTCCGCGGCCAAGATCATAGGCAGCGGCAAGGGCAGCGAGGTATTGATTTCGCTGCAAGGCACGGCGGCCGCCAGCAGCGGAAAGTAGAAAACCAGTGGCCAGTGGTCAGTGATCAGTGGTCAGCATTTGAGCGATTGCGGACCACTGACCACTGATCACTGACCACTGGTTTACGGTTGCCTCACACTGGGGTGGACGTAACGTTCGATTTCAGCCGTCCATTTCAGGAATCGCCAGAGATTACTGCGCTCCCGCCACATGAATTCCCAGAATTCTAGAAAACCGATCTGCTGCATCTTGACCCCGCAGTAGGTTTCCACTCGCCAGAGGAGATAGGGGCTGCGCCACGGGGTGAGACGATGTCCGCGGGTTGCGTTCCACAGGAATCGCAAGATATAGCGCATCGCTGCTCCTGAGTATACCGCCGGGCCCCGCTATCGTAGTCTGGATAAGGCTCTGGCGGGGTGTTCAAGATAACCAGTTACCAGTCTCTGGTTCCCAGTTCTCAGTTGAGACCTGTTAAGATTTCCGCTTCATGTCCGACGATGCCCGTCAGAAAGCCGAGGACCACTACTACGCTGCCCTCGACCTGGTGGCCGAGGGCGAGCAGGAGCGCGCCTTGGCCGAGTACCAATCCTCCCTGGCGGCCGATCCTGCCTTTACCGAGGCTATGCACGGTATGGCTCGCACTCTGCAGGATCTCAATCGGCTGGATGAGGCCATCGCGATCGCCAAGCGGATCGCGGAACTCGATCCTGACGATGTGCTGGCCTATACCAGCCTGTCCGTTCTCTACCAGAAGAAGGGCATGATCCCGGAGGCAGAAGCGGAAGCCAACAAGGCGAGGATTCTAGGGTGGAAACAGCAGTTGAAGAAGAGCGGTCGTTAGTCGTTGGTCTTTGGTCGTTGGTCTTTGGCCTCCAGACCCCTTAGCTTTTGCGGACAAGCCAACGACCAACGACCAAGGACCAACGACTAGAGTTCGTACTTCTTCGCCAAATGCCGGAAGGAGCGGTAAGAAATCTTCAGTACCTCCGCCGCGCGGGTCTGCACTCCATTCGATTGAGCCAATGCCGCCAGCAGCAGGGAGCGCTCAATGTCGGCAACGTATTTCTCCATATCGACGCCCTCAGGTAACACAGAGCCAGGGCTCACCGTACCGGGTCCGCCTGCCAGACCCACACCGGCCGCCGCCGCCCGCGCTTTTGAGCGTTCCGCTGGGAGTTCGACGCGGAGCTCTTCTCCCGTCTCCAGCGCCACCGCCCGCTCGATGGTGTTTTCCAGCTGGCGCACGTTGCCAGGCCAGTCATAGCCGCAGAGCGCGCTCAGCGATTGCCCATCCACTCTTAGAATGCTCTTCCCGGCCGCTGGGGCATATTTTTTCAGGAAATGGTTAACCAGAAGCGGGATGTCCTCGCGACGCTCCCGCAGAGGTGGCACGGATACCGGGATCACACTCAGCCGGTAATACAGGTCCTCGCGAAAGGTGTGTTCTGCCACCTGCCGGTCGAGGTCGCGGTTGGTGGCGGCAATGACCCGCACATCGATGGGGATCTCTGTCGTGCCCCCCACCGGGCGCACGCTGCGCTCCTGCAGCACGCGCAGCAGCTTGACCTGCATGGTCAGCGTCATTTCGCCGATTTCGTCAAGAAAGATGGTTCCCTGGTCCGCCACCTCGAACAGGCCACGCTTGTTCTGGTTGGCGCCCGTGAACGCCCCTTTCACGTAGCCAAACAACTCACTCTCCAGCAGGGTTTCCGGAAAAGCACCACAGTTGATGGAGACGAAGGGCTCGCTGGCGCGGGGTGAACACACGTGCACGGCGCGCGCTACCAGCTCTTTGCCGGTACCGCTCTCGCCATAAATCAGGATCGTGCTCTGCGTGGACGCCACCGTTCGAATGGTCTGCTTCAGCTTTTCCATCGCCGGGCTAGCGCCCACGATGTTGCCCAACGAGTTGCGGGTGGCGGCATCGCGTTTGAAGGCAAAGTTCTGCCGGCTCAGTGTCATCTTCTCCAGAGCGCGGTTGATGGCGAGCTTGAGTTCGTCCACCAGCCCGGGTGACTTGCGGATATAGTCGGTGGCCCCGCCAGCCTTGACCGCCTGCACCGCGGCCTCATAATCGTCCACCGCCGTGATAAGAATTACTGCGGAATCGGGTGAGACCTGGTGAGCGTAGCGGAGCACTTCGATGCCGTCGGTATTCGGCATCTTGATATCGGTAACGATCACGTCATAAAGCGCGCTGTCGAGTTTCCTCTTCGCCCCCTCACCGGAGTTTACGGTTTCGACCTTGTGGCCCTCGCGCCGCAGGGTAATATCCAGCATTTCGCAGATAGAGCGCTCGTCATCGCAAACCAGGATGTTACCCATGCGATCTCCCTCCTTTCCCAGCTGCCGCCGCTACGCTTGCCCCGGCTTCGGGAAGGAGCTGCGGTACCGCGACTGGCCGTTTGGGCGCGATGTCTTCCGCCACCTCCACGCGGCGCAACCGGAGAACGAACACACTACCCTCCCCCACTCTGGAGCGTGCCCAAACCTTGCCCTCATGCGCCTGGACAATTTGATACACGATAGCCAAACCCAGTCCTGTGCCTCCTTCAAACTGCGATTGGAAAGGCTCGAATATTTTCTCTACCAACTGGCGGCTCATGCCGGGACCGGTATCCGCGAAGTTGATTTGCCAATCCTCGCCGGTCTGCTCCACAGAGACGTTGAGAACGCCTCCCGAGCGCATGGCGCGGACCGCGTTTTCGCAAAAGTTCCAGAACACCTGCTTGATCTTGTCTCCGTCGGCCATGGTCAGGGCTTGTTTGAAGTTGTAGTTCCGCTCAATCCGGATGCCCGTGTTCTCCGCCACGAGGCGGTGCTCCAGCAAGGTCAGCGTGTCTTCGAGCAGGGGCAGGAGGTCGACGGAGGCGAACTGATATTGTTTGCCTCGGGAGTACGCCAGAAAGTCGGTGATGATACTGTTCAGCCGTTCCGACTCCCGAGTCACAATCTGCAACAACTGGCGGTGCTCGTCGCTCAGATCGGCAATCTCGGAGAGCATGCTCACCGAGCCTGCAATTGAGGTCAAGGGATTGCGGATTTCGTGTGCGATTGCCGCGGCCAGACGTCCTACCGCCGCGAGGCGGTCCTGGATGCGCAAATCCCGCTCCAGACGGCGGATCTCCGTCAAGTCATCGAAGGTATAGACGTAGCCAATCGTCTTTCGCCCGGGAACAGCGAGTGCGGTTGCCATGACCCGGAGGGTCTTACAGAAACCATTCGAAGCCACAAAACGCACTTCTCCATGGGCGCGTTCCGAATCAACCCTAGGCAAGGGATCGAGAAAGAGCTGGCCGACCGGCTGTCCCAGGAAATCGTCTTCCGAGCGCTCGAACAACTTTTGGGCGGCGGTGTTCACCACCGTGACATATCCGTCGAGCCCGGTGGTGATCAGACCACCGCTGATGGACTGAATAATATTTTCGTGCAGGGCCTGGAGATTTTCCAACGCTCCGCTGGTGTGCCTGAGCTTGACGTGGACCTGCCGCAGCTTGGCCGCCAGCAATCCAGCCAGGTACGCCACGGCCAGGTAGCCGAAAAGATTGACGAAGATGATGGCTTGGAGAGCACCCAGCCCGGGGTGGGTGGTGGAGTACGAAGGAATGACTTCGAAATATGTCAACTCGAGGACGGCGACATACAGGATAAAAGCCAGCGCACCCGTCAGATAGGCCCAGACTCTGGGTAGCAAGATGCAGGCCACGATGATGACCAGCGGGTAAAGGAAGTTAAGGGAACTGTCCACGCCGCCGGTGGCGTAAACCACCAGGGTGACCAGCACCAGGTCGGTGATGACCTGCAACAATGACTGGACGCGGCGCTCCTCCCAGAAGGACAGCAGGAGTAGATAGAAGACTGAAATTGTGTACCACAGCAGGATGATATTGACGAACAACCGCAGGGGAAATGGGTTGGGAGTGAGCCGGGCAATGGCCAACTCGATTCCCAATAAGAATGTCAGAATAATGATTCGAACTTTGACCAGCCAGGCCAGCCAAAGCCGCTCATCGAAAATGGGTTGCATGCGAGATCCAAGTCCCCGATTACTGCTTTATCCCCGGCCCACGCGGTTCATCGCTGTACCGGCGGGGGTGGGGTGAGAAGCGCTTTCCAGACGGAGTAAGCCGCGGCTGAGGTGGATCCGCGGCCCTCCGAATCACGCACCTAGCCCGCCAGTTTGGCGATCATCGAGAACAACGGCATGTAGAGCGAAATCACGATGCCGCCGATCATGACGCCCAACAGTCCGATGATGACCGGTTCCAGCATGGCCAGCATGTCCTTGGTGGCGGAGTCGACTTCGTCTTCGTAGAAGTCGGCAATTTTCTGCAGCATGGCATCCATGGCGCCCGTGGCTTCGCCGACACCGATCATCTGGGTCACCATGTTGGGGAATACTCCCGATTCCCGGAGTGGATCGACGATGGTGCGGCCTTCTTCGATGGCTTTGCGCACCCTCATCAATGCCTCTTCGAGCACGGCGTTGCCCGAGGTCTTGGCCGTAATGCTCAAACCTTCCAGGATGGGCACGCCTGAAGTGATCAACGTTCCCAGCGTCCGGGTAAAGCGCGCCACCGCGATCTTGCGCAGCAGCACGCCCAGAATGGGCAACTTGAGCAGTGTGTAGTCGAAGTAGTACCGGCCCTTGGGGTGTTTGCGAATCTGCTTCATACCGAACACCAGGCCGACAATGCCGATGATGAAAAACCACCAGAATTGGCCGACAAACGCGCTCAGCCCCATCACGATACGGGTGGGCAAAGGCAGGGCGACACCCAGGCCGATAAACAAGTTGGAGAAAATCGGGACCACCCACTTCAGCAGCGCGCCCACGATCAGGAACGCCAGGCTGACGACGGACACAGGGTAGATCAGGGCTGACTTAACGGCAGCCCGCAACTTGACCGCCTTCTCGATGTAGATGGCCAAGCGCTGCAGGATGATGTCCAGGATACCGCCGGTTTCGCCGGCTTCTATCATGTTGGTGGTCAGATCATCGAAGATTTTTGGGAACTGCTTCATGGCGTTGGCCAGTGTGGCGCCGCCTTCCACCGTGGTGCGGACCCCGGTCAGCGTCTTCTGAAAAGACTGGTTTTCCTGGTTCGCGGCCAGAATTTCCAGACACTGCACCAGGGGAAGGCCGGCATCGATCATGACCGAGAACTGCCGGAAAAAGATGGCAATGTCCTTGGTCTTGACTTTGCTGGTGCCGAAAGTCGGCATGGCAAACTCTTTGCCTTTTTCCCGGATAGCGCCCGGCGTGATGCGCTCGCGCCGCAACTGGGTAGTGAGCACTTGTTTATTGGCTGCTGTCCGCTCGCCGCTGACCTTTTCACCGGATGCATTCTTACCCGAATACGTGAAAACTGGCATGGTAGACGTCTCCTCGCTGCAATTCGTTGTTCCCGGGCGCGCGTTACGTTCGCGTCTCGGATTACTGCTTGCCTGCATCCGTCATTACTCTCACCAGTGGTGAAGACGGATGTTTGTTGCCGTTCCGCTCAGCGCTTGCCCGGGGCAGCGCCCTTGGCCATGGCCGGCTGGTTACGATTTAGCCCTGCGCCACGGTTGATCATTTCCTGCAATTCGTCGGTGTTGCTGGATCGTGCCATCGCTACTTCCAGCGTGATCTGTTTCTGGAAGTACGCCGTGGCCAGCGCCTGGTTAAAGGTCTGCATTCCGAACTTGTCCTGACCGGACTGCATGGAAGAGTAGATCTGGTGGATCTTGTCTTCGCGGATCAGGTTGCGTATCGCCGCATTCGGAACCATGATCTCCATGCACATGGCACGGCCCTTATTGTCTGACTTGGGCAGCAGGCTTTGGCACATGATGCCTTCCAGCACCAGCGACAGCTGGGCCCGAATCTGGGGCTGCTGGTGAGCCGGAAACACGTCAATGATTCGGTTGATCGTTGAAGATGCCGAGTTGGTGTGCAGGGTGCCGAAGGTAAGGTGGCCGGTTTCAGCGATACGCAGTGCCGACTCGATGGTTTCCAGGTCGCGCATTTCGCCGATCAGCACCACGTCCGGGTCTTCACGGAGGGCGGCGCGCAGGGCGTCGGCAAAGCTCTTGGTGTCAGCGTGCAGCTCGCGCTGGTTGACCACGCAGTTTTTATTCATGTGCACGAATTCGATCGGGTCCTCAATGGTGAGGATGTGGTCGTGCCGCTCGGTGTTGATCTTGTCGATCATGGCCGCCAGAGTGGTCGACTTGCCCGATCCGGTCGGACCCGTCACCAGCACCAGGCCGCGGGGCTTGTCGCACAGCTTACTGACGATGGCGGGCAGTCCCAACTGGTTGAATGACTTGATCTCGAACGGAATCAGACGGAAGACCGCCGAGGTGGCGCCGCGCTGATTAAAGGTGTTGGCACGGAAGCGGGCCAGGCCCTTCAAACCGAAGGAGAAGTCCAGCTCGAGGTTTTCCTCGAAGCGGTGCTTCTGCGAGTCGGTCATGACGCTGTAGGCCAGCTGCTTGGTCTCCGCGGGCGTCATTTGCGGGAGATCGAGCGGCACCAAGTGTCCGTGCACGCGAATCTGCGGCGGTGAGTTGGTGGTGATGTGGAGGTCGCTTCCCCCCATCTCGAGCAGCCGTTTCAACAGATCACTTAACGAAAGCGACATAGTTTTCCCTTTCCTTCCTGAACTCTAGTGAATGGTCTCGCGTGCCACTTCTTCCAGCGTGGTCTGGCCGGCGGCGACCTTGATGAGCCCGCTGCGGCGCAAAGTAATCATGCCCCGCTCGATCGCCTTCTTCTTCAGTTCGAGCGCTGAAGCGCCCACCAGGACCAACTCTTTGATCTCGTCATCGACTTCCATTACTTCATACAGGCCGGTACGGCCCTTGTATCCGGTGTTGTTGCAGATGCCGCAACCCTTGCCTTTTTGAATCTTCACGGTCTTGGCTTCTTCAGGCGTGTAGCCTTCTTCGATCAGCGCCTGCACCGGCATGTCGATCACCTCGGCGCATTCACGGCAAATCCGACGCACTAGCCGCTGTGCGCAGATGAGGTGGACTGAAGTCGCAACCAGAAAAGGTTCAATACCCATGTTCATCAAGCGGGTGATCGTCTCCGGCGCCCCGTTGGTATGCAGCGTGGACAGCACCAGGTGGCCAGTGAGGGCCGCCTTGATGGCAATTTCGGCGGTTTCAAAGTCGCGGATTTCGCCGACCAGAATAATGTTCGGGTCCTGCCGCAGGAAAGCGCGCAGCGCCGCCGCGAAGTTCAACCCGATCTGTTCCTTCATCTGCACCTGGTTGACTCCGGCCAACTGAAACTCGACCGGGTCTTCGGCGGTCATGATGTTGGTGTCGGGGGTGTTCAGGCGCGCGATGGATGAATACAAGGTGTTAGTCTTGCCTGATCCCGTGGGGCCGGTGACCAGCACCATGCCGTAGGGCTTCAGAATGGCCTTCTCGAACTTGGTCAGTGATTCCTGCTCGAAGCCGAGCTTGGTCATGTCGAGTCGCAGGTTTTCCTTGTCCAGCAACCGCATGACGATCTTTTCGCCCCAAAGCGTGGGCAGGGTACTGACGCGGAAATCGAGCTGCTTCTTGCGTCCGCCCAGACTCATTTTCAGCATGATGCGCCCGTCTTGTGGCAGGCGCTTTTCGCTGATGTCCAGCTTGGCCATGATCTTCACACGCGAAGTGATGGCATCTTTCAGCTTGAGCGGAGGCGACATGATGCTTTGCAAAACACCGTCAATACGGAAGCGTACGCGGAATTCCTTTTCGTACGGTTCCA
>JBGQIG010000109.1:0-8633 GCA_041498365.1 Terriglobia bacterium
AAGGTCCGCCGCGACCCCATGGCCATGATTCCGTTCTGCGGCTACCACATGGGAGACTATTTCCGGCACTGGATCAAGATGCAGCGCTCGCTCAGCCGGACGCCGCGCATTTTCCACGTCAACTGGTTCAGAAAAGATGCGGAGGGCAAATTCATATGGCCGGGATTTCGCGATAACATGCGCGTCCTTAAGTGGATCGTGGATCGGGTCCACGGCCGCTCCCAGGGCAAGGAGACGCCCATCGGCTGGACTCCCCACTACGAAGACATCGAGTGGAAGGGCCTCGACTTCCCCAAAGAGAGATTCGAAAATTTGCAGACTGTAGATCGGGCAGCATGGCGCTCCGAGGTAATTGGGCATGAAGAACTGTTCATTCTGCTACATGCTCATCTTCCGCCCGAGATGATTTACGAAAGGGAGCTACTGATCTGCCGCCTCTAATGTAGGCGCGAGCGTCCTCGCTCGTGCTCCCGATACAAGCATGCCGCGGGTAGTGTCGGAGGATACCGGCCCGGGCGGTGTGAGAGTACGGGTTTAGGTGCAGTGGTACGGTTTCGGGCGAGGTGGGAGGGCACGACTTCCAGTCGTGCCACAAAACGTGACAAACAAACCGGCTTTAGCCGCTGCGGTTGGCTCTTTTGTCCAGTGGCAGAGTTTTCCACCGACAAGGTTCAAGCGGAAGCCACAGGTTCGGCCGACGCCTCGCTGGCCACGGCTTCCAAATGCTGGAGCGTCTCTTCTACTGTGAGCGAATACATCTCCCGTCCCAGGCCCTCGCCAGACTCCGCGGCCGCTTTCAAATAATGCCCGGCAATCTCCACCGCCAGCGTATCCGTAATCGCCCGGCCAGTGCGCTTCTTGTACTCCACCCATGCGGGATGCGGCAGTGCCACCCAAACCGGCCGCCCGTCGACCAGAAACTTGATGTCGACAGCGTCGGCGTGGCGCGTGGCAATGGCTACAATGAGTGCCTGATAGACGCAGTGCAGTTTGGCTTTGCTCCAGCGATCGAGAACGTGGAAGTCCTGATACATGGCTGCAAAAACTATACCAACCGGACAAAGCGCAAGCAACGTAGCGCCGGCATCCTGCTGGCTGTCGCGGGGGCATCTTGCCCCCGCAGCGGTGGGAGAGACGCCCACCGGACAGCCGCCGGGACGGCGGCGCTACGACGTCGTAGATTTTCCGTATCATGATAGTCGCTAGCCGATTCTCCATGAAAAACCTCGGCATCCTGCTCTCCGGACGCGGTTCGAACTTCGAAGCCATCGCAAAGAACGTGGCTGCGGGCAAGATTCCCAACGCACGGATAGCCGTCGTGATCTCCAACAAGCCCGACGCCAGAGGAATCGAAATCGCGCACCGACTCGGTCTCACGGCCATGGTTATTCCGTCTAAAGGCAAGCAGCGCGAAGAGCATGACCGCGAAGTCGCAGCCGCGCTGCAACAACACAAGGTTGACTTCGTCTGTCTGGCGGGATACATGCGGCTGCTCTCGCCCTGGTTCGTGCAGCAATTCCCGCGACGCATTCTGAATATTCACCCCTCACTACTACCGGCATTTCCCGGTCTGGAGGCGCAGGAGCAAGCCCTCGCCTACGGAGTCAAAGTGACAGGCTGTACCGTGCATTTTGTAGATGAAGAACTTGACCACGGAGCCATCATCGTGCAGAAAGCGATCCCGGTGCTGGACACAGACGACGAGCACACGTTGTCGGCGCGAATTCTGGAACAGGAGCATGTGGCGTATTCGGAGGCAATCAATATTGTGCTCGAGGGAAAATATGAGGTCACTGGAAGAAGACTTGTGACGAAGGTCACAGCGGGGTAGGGCATACGACACACACATTTCAGATTGAAGATTTTAGATTGCAGATTGTCCATGGGGTCAACAGTTAACTCGGAATCGATGAAGAGTCGCACCTAGATTTTCGACGCCTCGCTGCGAACCGCTAAGGATCTGAAATCTGCAATCAGCCTCCCGCCGCTATAATCGTTACCCTATGCCCACCTTCCTCCCCGTTGACGAGCAACTGGCTTACATCAAGAAGGGCTCGGCTGAGATCGTGAAAGAGTCCGAGCTTCGTTCCAAGCTCGAGAAATCTCTGGCCTCCGGCAAGCCGCTTCGGGTCAAGGCCGGCTTCGATCCCACCGCGCCTGACCTGCATCTCGGCCACACCGTGCTCTTGCGCAAGCTCAAGCACTTTCAGGACCTCGGACACACCGTCATCTTTCTAATTGGTGATTTCACCGGCATGATTGGCGATCCCACCGGGCGTTCCGCCACTCGTCCGCCGCTTAGTCCGGAAGAAATCATGCGCAACGCCAAGACTTACATGGCGCAGGTGTTCAAGATTCTCTCTCAGGCCAAGACCGAAACCCGCTTTAACAGCGAGTGGTTCGACAAATTGAAGTCAGCAGACTGGATCCGTCTCACCGCCAAGTTCACAGTCTCCCAGATGCTCGAACGCGAGGACTTCCACAAGCGCTTCCAGGAAGAAAAACCAATCGCCTTGCACGAACTGCTTTACCCGCTAGCCCAGGGATACGATTCAGTCGCACTCCAGGCCGACGTCGAGCTCGGCGGCACCGACCAGAAATTCAACCTGCTGGTCGGCCGCGAAATGCAACGCGCCTACGGCCAGGAGTCACAGGTAGTGCTGACCACTCCCATCATCGAAGGCCTGGACGGCGTGCAGAAAATGTCGAAGTCGCTGGGCAACGCCATCGGTATCCAGGAGCCGCCGCTGGAGATGTACGGCAAGGTAATGTCCATCTCCGACGAGTTGATGTGGAGGTATTACGAGCTGCTGACCGACGTGCAGCTTCCGGAAATCGAAAAGATGAAGCGCGAGTCGCACCCAATGGAGGCAAAGAAAGATCTGGCCCGGCGTATCGTGAAAGACTTCCACTCGGCGGACGCAGCGGACAAGGCGGCGGAAGACTGGGCCAAGCAGTTCCAGAAGCACGAAGTCCCAGGGGACGTCGAAGAGGTCGTTGCATCGGTGGAAGTGACCGCAGAGGGGCGAGTAAGGCTGGACAAGCTGCTGGCGCAAGTAGGGCTTGCTGACTCGGTCAGCGACGCACTGCGGAAGCTAAAGCAGAAAGCCGTTAAGGTGAATGGAGAGTTGAAGACCGATCCTGTCGCCTCGTTGGATCTCAAACAACCAATCATCTTGCAGGTGGGAAGGAAGATAAGGAAAATCCGCGCTAATCTGGTTGGGGGGACAAGCTAAATGAAGCAGCGTCGCCCGGCCAGGGGCCGGCGCTACCTTGAAGCAACCGGCTGGACCACAGAGGACTCAGAGGACACAGAGGCAGAGCGCTGTGGCCCCCAACAGCCTCGCACGGGATTTCTTCCAACTCGACAAGATCCTCTGTGTCCTCTGTGTCCTCCGTGGCTCAGTTCTGCTAGTCTCATGCCGCTGACATGCGCGCCGCCGCTATCCTCGGGCTTTCTTCGTCCGAAAAAGATCTCAGGCCATTCCAGACGGAACAAAACGTCACCTGGCAGCTTGGTTTACCCGCCAGCGCCAACGACGCTGATGCCGTTCTTATCTTTGGCGGCGACGGAACCGTGCACCGTCATCTGACGCAACTGGTTGGGTTGCAACTTCCAGTTCTTGTCGTTCCCCACGGCAGCGGCAACGACTTTGCCCGGGCGCTGAAGTTGCGCAACGTTCGCGATTCAGTACATGCGTGGCGCCGATTCGTTGCCGGTCACGGCAACCTGCGCCAGATTGATCTCGGCGTAATCTCAACCTCGCACGATCCCAAAATACATGGCCACTACTTTTGCTGCGTGGGAGGCATAGGGCTCGACGCCGAGGTCGCGAGGCTCGCCAACCGGCTTCCGCGCTGGATTCGCCGTCGTGGCGGCTACGGGCTCAGCCTTCTGCCCGGGCTGCTTGGCTTCGAACCGCTTCCGGTCACAGTCCAAGCCTCTGAAGCATGTCGATCTGAATCAGGGACGATGGGTGTGTTTACGACGCGGCACCAGGGGCCCGCGGTTGTAGTAGCGTTCGCCAATGCTCCTACCTACGGCGGAGGCATTAAGATCGCTCCGCACGCCAGACTCGACGATGGGCAGCTCGATATCTGCGTGGTTGGAAACCTTGGAAAAGCTCGCATCATGCGACTCTTTCCTTCCGTTTATTCTGGAAGTCACTTAAGCATCCCTGAGGTCAAGTATTTTCAGACGGAGCGCTTACGGCTGGAGACCGAACGCCCGATGGACGTCTACGCCGACGGCGAGTATGTGTGCAGAACCCCGGTGGAAGTGAGCGTGGAACGGGCAGCGTTGCGGGTGATCGTGGGTGCGCCGCAGAACGGTTGACAGTTTCTGGTGTCTGGTCGCGCTCCAATGGCGTCCGGAACCTGGAACTGCTGTCCTGCTCCTGCGTCCTCCGCTGCCCTCGTGATCGTTACAGTCGGCTGGCGATCTTCCGAGCCATGTTCTCGGCGGCCTCCTCGCTTATTCCAGTCTCACGCAGGTCGATATTCACCATCACGTCGCCCTTGCGCATCATGAGGACCGAGGTCCCGGGAGCGATGTAGGTTTCGTCGCCGACGCCCTCGACCAGCTTGAAGGTGTCCATACCAGCTACATGCTTCATGGCGCCGTGAGTCAGCCCCATGGCGATGCCACCGCCTTCCCATGTGTAATCCACATCGAAGTGCCGGCTGCCACCCGGGCCATAGGCGTACTCGCAAATGGTGGTGCCTCGCTGCTCGACGGAGGTAACCGGCTGGCCCAGGGCGGCAGCGGCTTCGCTGGTAGACAACATGGCGCAGGGCTGCCGCTTGCCCGTATAGGGCTTCGCGTTTCGACTCACGGATTTGGTAAACTCGCCAGCCCGCTGCTTGACCCGGTGCACGAAATAGAAGCAGCTGCCGGCCACGACCAGGCTGAGGAACACGAAAAAGCCAAGGATCCCGATAAGAATTTTCACCGCGGTGCTGCTGCCTGTAGAAGCGGGGGGAGCGGGGGCAGGAGAAGCCACCGTCGTCGGCTGGGTGGCGGCCTGGGCCGCACCGCATTTCGTACAGAACTTAGTTCCTTCGACTAGTGGGGACCCACAACCTACGCAGAATGCAGCCATCGATTCGCCTCCGTGAAGCCGCGAAAATGTTACGAAGCCCCTGAGCGCAGGTCAAGGGTATTCGGGAGACGGTGGTTTGGGCGTCACATGCAAGTTGAGCTCAATTCAACCCGCCCAACCCCGGCCGAAATCAGAAACTGGAACCTGTCCAACCCCTTCCGGTGCTAAACTATGCCATCTGTATGGCTGAACACAGAAGTTCGCGAACCTTGCTCTGGATTGTGATAGGGGGAGGAGCGTTCTTCCTCTTCGTGCTGGCAGTATTTACCCTGGTCTACCTCACCCTGCATGCCGGAGGAGACAGCGCCGCCCTGCGCGGTTTTGGGGACAAGATCGGCGTGGTGGAACTGGAAGGCGTCATCCTCGATCCCAGCACGGTGGTGCAGCAGGTGAAGAAGTTTGGCGACGACGATTCCATCAAAGCTATCATCTTGCACGTAAATTCGCCGGGCGGGGGGGTGGCCGCCTCGGAGGAGATATACCGCGAAGTCAAGCGCGTGCGTGATGACAAGAAGAAGCACATCGTAGCCTCGATTGAGACAGTGGGCGCCAGCGGCGCTTATTACGTTTCTTCCGCCACCAACAAGATTTATGCCGACAATGGCAGCATCGTAGGCTCAATCGGCGTGATTACCGAGTGGGTCAATTATGGCGACCTGTTGCGCTGGGCCAAGCTGAAGCCTGAAGTCCTGACGGTTGGCGAATTCAAAAGCACCGGCGATCCTACCCGGGATCTGACGCCAAAGGAACGAGCCTACCTGCAGTCGCTGATCGACAATATGTATGGCCAGTTCGTCAAGGCAGTGGCCGACGGCCGTCACGCCAAGGTGGAGGACATCAAGTCCGTCGCCGACGGCCGGGTTTGGACAGGTGAGCAGGCCCTCGCCATGCACATGATCGACCAGGTGGCTGACTTCGAGGCGGTGGTGAACGAAACCGCGAAGGCGGTAGGTATCAGCGGCAAGCCGGTTCTGGTTCATCCGGAAAAGGATCGCAAAACCGTGCTCGATTTGTTGTTTGGGGACGTCTCCGAGTGGCTGCCCAGCCGAGCGAAGCTGCTCGACCAGCATACGGGGTTCTATTATTTGTGGAAGTAGTAAAGTGCGTTTTCAGTAGGAAGACCGACTGAAATGCGAGGCTTCTGGTACTGTGTCCAGGCCTGAAGTCTTTAAGTTAGCCGCGAAGCGGCGCAAGAATGCAGCCCAGGGCGCAAGCCCTGGGTAAGGCAGCACATGTACTAGCTCCGAAGGAGCGAAAGAGGGTAGCGACCCAGACTCTGGGGGCCTGTCGCGTGAGCCTGAGACTTGACCTCACGCACCGGGCGCGGAAAAGCTTGTTGCATAAAACCCCTGAAATTTGAGAAGTTTATACAGGCTTGCGGCTCCTGAATGAAGCCATGTCGTCATCAAAATCTAATCCGGATTGACCGAGGATCGTATGACAAAAGCTGATCTGATCGACGAAGTCTCCAAGCTGGCGGAATTGACGCGCAAGGACAGTGAAGTTATCGTCGAGACTATCTTCGACAGCATCGTGCGCTCGCTTCGCGTGGGCGACAAGATCGAGATCCGCGGCTTCGGCAGCTTCCGCACCCGCCAGCGCAAGCCCCGCGTGGGGCGCAATCCTAAGACCGGCGAGCGTGTGGAAGTGCCGGCCAAAAAGATTCCGTTCTTCAAGCCCAGCAAAGAGTTGAAAGACCTGGTGAATACTGGCGGAGGACAGGCTCCTGCGCCTCCGGCACCTCCCGCGCCTCCGACTTCGGCTCCTGCGTAGGGGCAGAGCTTGTCCTGAGCGAAGTCGAAGGATGTCCTCACCTGTCCGGTCGAGCGAATCTCGGCTATGTTCCCCCGGCACAAATCTCGACGACCTCCCCCAAGACTTCGCCGTTCTTCACCTTCAGCCGCCCGATCGTCACCGGCAACCGAAATCTTCTCGGCCCGGCACTCCCCGGGTTGAAGTAGACCACGCCGTTTTTCGTTTCTTGTTTGGGCACATGGCTGTGCCCCGAGACTACAACGGCAAATCCCGCAGCTTCCGGTTTCAAATCCAGTTCAGCCAGGTTGTGCAGCACATAGATGGAGATACCGCCCACTTCGAGCACATTCGTGGCGGGAATCTTCCGCGCCCAGGCCGCGCGATCCACGTTGCCGCGGATGGCAGTGAGAGGCGCAATCTCTACCAGCTTTTTCAGGATGGAAGGATCGCCGATGTCCCCGGCATGAATGATGTAGTCGGAACTGCGCAAAGCGGCAAAAGCCTCAGGACGAAGCAGACCGTGCGTATCAGAAATAACGCCGATGACGACCACCGCCCGCGTAGGGGCAGGTGTCCTCACCTGCCCGGCCGAGCAAAGCTCGGCTCCACTGCCGGCGCCACCCACAACCAGCGATAGTCTTCCGAAGAAGACACCAATCCCTTCCTGACGGGATTATCCAAAATGTAAGCAATCTTCTCGTCAAGCTTCTCGGAAAGCCGCAACACTCGATCAAACGACTCCTCTTGCCAAACTCGCCCTGGACCACCGCGCTGGCGGTTTATCACGTGTGCCGAAGTTCCCTTGATGCCCTTGGTAATTCGCGCAAGCGAAAATACCTCAGAACGATCAACATCTATAAGGGGCGTAAAGATCAAATGAACATGATCCGGCATGACGACAACCGCGCGAAGATCGATTGTCCATGAGTTCGCCCGCATGCAGCTATCCATGACAATAGTGCGCGCCCAGTCAGGCAGCGTCCATCGCCTGTAGGTACAGAACGTCAAGAAGTGTGGTTTGCAATCGCGTTGAATATGCGGCAGGTTGCGGCGGTAGAAGGGCTGCGACACGACGTCTGATTTTACCGCCCGACTGCGTCGGGCCGGGCAGGTGTGACATCCTTCGACTTCGCTCAGGACAGGCTCTGCCCCTACGTGGGCCGTGCCAATTTGGAACTACAGCCCCGAACTTTTCTGCTCGATCAGCCGCCTGATCTTCTCCACGAACTCGGCCGCCGACATGTCTTCCGTCTTCTCTTTCCCGCGGGTGCGGACGTTCACTTTCCCGGCCTCGGCTTCTTTGTCCCCGACCACCAGCAGGAATGGGACCTTCTGCATGGCATGCTCGCGGATCTTGGCATTCATCTTCTCGTTGCGGGCGTCCACATGCACTCGTACCCCAACCGCTTTGAGCTGGCCGGCAACTTTGTTGGCATATTCCGCGTGGCGCTCCGAAATCGGGATCATCACCGCCTGCACCGGCGAGAGCCAGACCGGAAACGCCCCGGCATAGTGCTCGATCAGCACGCCGAAGAAGCGCTCGACCGATCCATAGAGCGCCCGATGCACCATCACCGGCTGCTTGCGCGAGCCGTCTTCGGCGACGTATTCGAGCTGAAACCGCTGCGGCAGGTTGAAATCAAACTGCACCGTGGATAGTTGCCACAGGCGCCCGATGGCGTCTACCAGCTTGATATCAATTTTCGGACCATAGAACGCAGCCTCGCCAGGAATGGTGGTGTATTCGATGTTCAGTTCCTTGAGAACCTTTTCGAG
>JBGQIG010000110.1:0-8583 GCA_041498365.1 Terriglobia bacterium
CATCACCATCGAACCCGGCGTTTACATCCCCGGCAAATGGGGTGTGCGGATCGAAGATATGGTTGTAGTCAGGGAACATGGGTGCGAGGTCTTGACACTCACCAGCAAGGACCTGATCGCGATTTAAAACGGCCTGTTCTCGCCGGACACCGGAAGGTCGTCCGGCAGTTTGTTGTGCCTTCCCGGCGGGCGAACAAGAAGGTAGAAGTCGGTCCCACCGCATAAGATGAATCAAAAGGAACTGAAGGAACTCATAGAGTTCTTAATCGAGAAGGATATCGCTGAGTTCGAACTGGAGCGCGGCGATGTCAAAGTGCGCATCAAGCGTGGGAACGAGCCCGTCGCTTCGGCAAGCGCGCCGGACACACGCTTCTTTGCCGTGCACTCGGCGCCCCCTCCGGCTCCCGAGCTCGGCACCGCGCCGGTGCAGGCCACCACGGCCGTGCCGTCCGCGGCCGTTCCCGAGAAGGCGCCCGCGCCCGAGGAAGGATTGCACATTGTGCGGTCGCCTATCGTAGGCACATTTTATGAGTCGCCTTCTCCCGGCTCTCCGCCTTTCGTGAAGCCCGGCGACATGGTTGAGGCTGGTCAGATTTTGTGCATTGTGGAAGCCATGAAGTTGATGAATGAAATCGAGTCTGACGTCGCCGGAGAGATCGTAAAGCGGCTGGTGGCAAACAATGCGCCCATCGAATACGGACAGGAGTTGTTTGCCATCCGCCCGCGGAAGTAGTCACTTGGGGGATAACCGCGTTTCTACCACGGAGGCACGGAGACACGGAGAAGATCAACTGAATAGAAAGAGCCTCCCGATACTGAGAGTCCGGTAATGACTTGGAGAGTGTTATTTCTTGTCGATGGTTTTCTTTTTTTGCTTTTCTCCGTGTCTCTGTGCCTCCGTGGTAGAAGGTTCTTTGTCGCACTAATCTAGCGCATGTTCAAGAAGATCCTGATTGCCAATCGCGGCGAGATTGCCCTGCGGGTGATTTGTGCCTGCAAGGAGCTGGGCATCCGCACCGTCGCCATCTACAGCGAGGCGGACCGCAACTCGCTGCACGTTCGTTTCGCGGACGAGGCGATTTGTATCGGCCCTCCGCAACTGGCGCAGAGCTATCTCAACATCCCCTCGGTGATCAGCGCGGCGGAAATTGCCAACGTGGACGCCATCCACCCCGGCTACGGACTCCTGGCCGAGAATGCCAACTTCGCCGAAGTGTCCGAAACCTGCAACATCAAGTTCATCGGGCCGCCACCGGAAATCACCCGGCTGATGGGCGAAAAGGAGAAGGCCCGGGCCGCGATGAAAAAGGCTGGAGTGCCCATCCTGCCCGGATCGGAAGGCATTCTTGCCAGCGACGGCGAGGCCATGGAGTGGGCGAAGCAGGTGGGATTCCCGGTGATCATCAAGGCTTCGGCGGGCGGTGGCGGGCGGGGTATGCGGATCGTGCGCAGCCAGGAAGAACTGCCCGAACTCTTCAAGGCCGCTCAATCCGAGGCGGCTGCCGCCTTCGGCAATGGCGATCTTTATATGGAAAAATTTGTGGAGCGGCCGCGCCACATTGAATTCCAGATCCTGGCCGACCAGTACGGCAACGTGGCCAGCCTGGGCGAACGCGAATGCTCCATCCAGCGGCGGCACCAGAAGCTGCTGGAGGAATCGCCGTCTACGCAAATGTCGACGGAACTGCGCGACCAGATCGGACAAGTGCTGTGCCGGACGCTTTCTGAGATTGGCTACGTGAACGCAGGCACCATCGAATTTCTCATGGATGAAGACCGCAAGCTCTACTTCATCGAGATGAACACGCGCATCCAGGTGGAACATCCAGTCACGGAAATGGTCACAGACGTGGATCTGGTCAAGAGCCAGATTCTGCTGGCGGCCGGCGAACGCCTGGAAAACGTGCTGCACGGGCCGATCCTGCACCGCGGGCACGCTATCGAATGCCGCATCAACGCCGAGCACCCGGAGAAGTTCACACCGTCAGCGGGGAAGATCACGACGTTCAATCCTCCGGGCGGCACTGGAGTTCGCATTGACACCGCAGCCTATGCGGAAGGCGTGATCCCGCCGTATTACGATTCGCTGATCGCCAAGCTCATCGTCCGCGGCAAGGACCGGGACGAAGCGGTTTCCCGCATGGCGCGAGCATTGGAGATGTTCATTATCGAGGGCATCTACACCACGATTCCGCTGCACCGCAGAATTCTGGCTGATCCCGACTTCCGTGCCGGCAAGGTGGACACTACCTTTATCGAGAGATTTCTGGCGAAGGACACCCAAGCGGAGCTGCCGGGAAGACCGGGAGGAAAGCGGGAAGTCGCGGCGAAAACATAGGCTGGCATGACGCCACGATTTTTCGCAATTTGTAACCGTCGCTTGGATGAAATCCGATGATTCAGCTACCCCGGCTCTACCCCATCCTCGACAGCTCTTGCTACCCCGATACCGAAGCTCTCTGCACATCGGCCAGCGAACTGATCGCGGGTGGCGTCACCCTGTTGCAATATCGCAACAAATCCGGGAACGCCCGTCAGATGCTCGAACAGGCGCGAGAGTTGAAACGCCGCCTGGGAAATTCCGTCAAACTAATCATGAACGACCGGTCCGACTTATGCCTGGCTGCGGGTTTCGACGGCGTACATGTGGGACAACATGATCTCTCGCCAGCGGGCGCCAGAAAAGTGATTGGCGACAGCCTCTGGCTGGGAGCTTCTACCCACAATCCTCAACAGATCGCGGAGGCCGACAAGACGGCGGCGAACTATCTGGCGATCGGGCCGGTGTTTGTGACTTCAAGCAAGGCAAATCCCGATCCTGTGATTGGCTTGGAGGGAGTGCGCCAGGCGAGGGGGTTAACCCGAAAGCCGCTAGTGGCGATCGGCGGAATCACGCGTTTGAACTGTCGATCAGTCATTGAAACAGGGGCGGATGCGGTGGCAGTGATATCTGACTTGTTACTGGACCCACGCAAATCAGCAGAGGAATTTTTCCGGATATTGAGGTAAAGTCGAGGCGCTCCCCATTGAGCCTGGCCGGCGAGGGCGAGACGCCCTCGGGACAGCCGGCGGGACGCCGGCGCTACGGAAAGCGGCACTACCATCAGGAGGGCTGTGAGTACCGAGACCAAGCCACCCAAACCGGCCGCAGCCAGCGACTGGGATCTCCATTCACAACAAGACAAAGAACTGGTGAAGGGGTTGGGACTGACCAGCGCCACCATGCTGGTCATGGGCTCCATGATCGGCTCCGGTATTTTTATTGTTTCTGCCGAGATCGCCCGCGAAGTCGATTCCCCCGCGCTGCTGATCGGAGCCTGGCTGGTGACCGGTTTTTTGACCATCGTCGGAGCCCTCTGCTACGGCGAACTGGCTGCCATGATGCCGCGGGCGGGCGGCCAATACGTGTACCTGAGGGAAGCGCTAGGGCCGCTCTGGGGATTTCTCTACGGGTGGACACTCTTCCTGGTGATCCAGACTGGCACCATTGCCGCGGTCGGTGTCGCCTTCGGCAAGTTCCTCGGTATTTTCTTTCCTTCGATCTCATCCTCGAACTGGGTCCTCCACTTCTGGAAAGTACCTCCCATTCACATCGGTCCGATGGTTCTGGGAAATATGGAAACCGGGTTGAGCACGCAGAACCTGGTGGCAATCCTGGTGGTGGTGGCACTCTCTGTGATCAACATCTATGGCCTGAAAACCGGGGCGATGATTCAAAACATTTTCACCTTTGCCAAGGTTTCGGCGCTGTTAGGGCTGGTTTTTCTGGGTCTGTTCGTGGGACGGAATGCGCAATCGCTGGCAGCAAATTTTCAAGGACACTTTTGGCACAACGCTGCATTGAGTGCGCAGCACGCGGTTCAAGTTGGGGTGGGCGGCCCGACAGTGCTGGTGGGGACGTTGACCATCCTGGCTGTGGCCCAGGTAGGCTCGCTGTTTTCCGCGGACGCCTGGAACAACGTAACGTTCACCGCCGGGGAAGTAAAGAATCCCAGCCGCAACCTGCCGCTGTCGCTGGCTTTAGGCACCGGCGTAGTGATTGCGCTTTATGTTGCCTGCAACGTGATTTACCTGAACATTCTGCCGCTGGATGGAAGCCCGACCGGCGCGACCATCCTTGAGCGCGGCATCAAGTATGCCACCGAGGACCGTGTCGGCACCGCAGTCATGTCCCAGATGCTGGGCGCCACGGGAGGAACGCTGATGGCCATCGCCATCATGCTTTCCACTTTCGGTTGTTGTAACGGCCTGATCCTGGCGGGCTCGCGCGTCTACTACGCCATGGCCAAGGACGGATTGTTTTTCCGGAGCGTAGCGAAATTGCATCCTACCTACAAGACACCCGCAGTCTCGCTGATGGTGCAAATGGTGTGGACCTGCATTCTCTGCGTCTCCGGAAGCTACGGTCAGCTGCTCGATTACATCATCTTTGCCGTGCTGGTCTTCTATATCCTCACCATCTTTGGTTTGTTCGTGCTGCGCCGCACTCACCCCAACGCGGAACGGCCCTATCGGGCGATTGGTTACCCTGTACTTCCGGGGATTTATATTGTGACGGCTCTATTTATTGATGTCGTACTATTACGCTACAAACCGCAGTACACCTGGCCGGGACTGATCATCGTGTTGCTGGGAATTCCGGTGTACTACTTGTGGTCGCGGCGTTCCGGTGAGGCAACCGCAGCCGAGTCCTAACCGCCTGCAGAAAAACGCAGATCCGAATGGGCTTCGGGACAGCACGAGTTTGGGAAAGGCACGACTTAGTCGTGCCATGCGTGCGCTGAGCTGGGAAGGGCACGACTTTAGTCGTGCCATAGGGGCTGAAGGTACTGCGGCTTTAGCCGCTGCGGTTCGCTGTTTCATACCGCTGCGCCATTTTTCCGCAGCCTGATAAGATCGCTGACTCCAAGATCAAGGAGAAACCAAGGGATGGCAAATTTGTGGGCCAAAAAGCCGCTGAACATGCTTCTGGCGGAAGCTGAGGAGGTCGGCGAACACAGCCTAAGACGAACGCTCGGACCGTTCCAGCTCACGGCGCTGGGCGTAGGCGCCGTAATCGGCGCAGGCATCTTTGTGCTCTCAGGCCTGGGCGCACACTATGCGGGGCCGGGTCTGATGCTCTCGTTTGTCCTGTCAGGACTGGGATGCGCTTTCGCTGCCCTTTGCTATGCGGAATTCGCAGCCATGATTCCCCTTGCTGGCAGCGCCTATACTTATGCCTACGCCACTCTGGGCGAACTTTTTGCCTGGATTATCGGATGGGATCTCACCCTCGAGTACGCCATGGGTGCCAGCACGGTCTCGTCGGGCTGGTCGAACCACTTCATCGAGCTGCTGGATATTTTTCACATCAAGATGCCGCTCTGGCTGGCCTACGATCACTGGACCGGGTTGCGGGCCGCTGAAAATATTGTCGCCCGGCAGATGGCACAGGCTTCGGATTCTTCACTGGTCCCGGGCACCCAGGCTTTCCTCAACAGAGTGACGGAAGTGATGGCAGCGAAATCGCCCGAGCTGCTGCAGCGGGCGCATGACCTCTTGGATGCACCAAAACTTTTCGGGGTGGAGGTGGGCTGGAATATGCCGGCTTTCTTTATTGCTCTTATCATCACGGCCATTCTTGCCATCGGCATCAAGGAAAGCGCACGGTTTAACTCGACCATCGTCGTCATCAAAGTTTCAGTGGTGTTATTCGTCATCGGGCTGGGAATCCGGTACGTGAGCGTCAGCAACTGGGGCAGTGACTGGTCGACGTTTGCTCCCAACGGGTTCTCCGGAATCGGCGCCGGTGCAGCCTATATCTTCTTCGCCTACATTGGATTTGACGCCGTCTCCACCACCGCCCAGGAAGCCAAAAACCCGCAACGCGACTTGCCCATAGGGATCATCGCTTCGCTGGTGGTTTGCACCATCCTCTACATTCTGGTGGCCGCGGTGCTGACCGGCATGGTGCCCTGGCGCGAAGTCAACATCGAAGCGCCCATCGCGCGCGCTTTCCTGGACCGCGGGCTGACTGGCGCCTCGCACATCATCACCCTGGGTGCTCTTGCCGGACTCACCAGCGTGATGCTGGTCATGCTCCTCGGCCAAACCCGTGTTCTCTACTCCATGGCCAACGATGGTCTGCTTCCCAAAAAATTCTTCGCTGACATTCACCCGAAATGGCGCACGCCGTGGAAGAACACCATTCTGGTGGGACTGCTGGCGGCCGTGGTGGGAAGCCTGGTACCCATCGACGATATCGGGAAGATGGTGAACATCGGTACCCTTCTGGCTTTTGTCATTGTGTGCGTTGCAGTGATGATTCTGCGCCACACCAACCCAAATCAATCGCGTCCCTTCCGAACTCCCTGGGTGCCGCTGGTACCGAGTCTGGGCATCGCCTTCAACGGCTACATGATGTACCGTCTGGGCTGGATCAACTGGGCCCGGCTGATCAGCTGGCTGGTCATCGGACTGGTCGTGTATTTCGCCTATGGCCGGAAACACAGCCGAGTGCAGGAGGCGTTAAAGGGACAAGGCTGAGTTTAGTCGAGCTTATCGATAGAGGCCTTCCGCACGGCGCGGAAGGCCTTTTTGTTTTATAGTCGTTGGTCGTTGGCCAAACCCTCTGCTGACTGATGTCAGTTAACTGATGCAGAGTAAATTGCCAACGACCGACGACCAACGACGCATCACCCATGAAATCTTTCCGCAATCTGCGACTGATCGGCGCGGCGCTGCTCGGCCTCACTATCATTGGCACAGCGGGATTTCATTTTATCGAAGGATGGTCCTGGTTTGATGGTTTCTACATGGTGATCACGACCTTTACCACCATCGGATACCAGGAAACTCACACGCTGTCGCACACCGGCCGTGTCTTCAACGTCGGACTGATTATTGCTGGTGTCTCGCTGGTGTTTCTCGGTATCGGGGCGCTGACGCAGGCTTTGCTAGAATTCGAACTAGGCAGCTTCTTCGGAAGGCGGAAAATGGAGCGCGAGATCAGCCGGCTCTCTGATCACTACATCATTTGCGGCGCGGGACGCGTGGGCCGCAGTGCGGCGCGAGAGCTGGCGGCCAAGCAGGTACCCTTCATCATCATCGATCAGACTTCGGATCGGGCCGCTAACTTCGGGGAGACTTGGCTGACGATCATGGGTGACGCCACTCAGGCGCAGACCCTGCGCGAGGCCCATATCGAACGCGCTCGAGGTCTGGTGGCCGCCACCACCACGGACGCGACCAATCTCTACATCGTACTCACTGCGCGGGAGCTGAATCCTCAGCTGAGGATCATCGCCCGCGCCAGCGAGGAAGACGCGGAAAAGCGTCTGCTCAAGGCCGGCGCTGACTCGGTGGTCTTACCCTACTTGTTCGCGGGACAGCGCATCGCGCGTTCGTTTCTGCAACCGCACGTGGTGAGCTTTCTCGATTCCGCCACCACCCACCTCGAAATGGACCTCGAGATTGGCGAAATCCACGTAGCCAGCGGTTCTCAGGTCGTGGGTAAGACCATCGAGACTTCCCGCATCCGGCAGGACTGCGGCGCGGTCATCCTCGCCATCAAGCGGGAAAAGAAGATGGACTTCAATCCGTCGCCGGAAGATCGCATCGAGGCCGGGAACTACCTGATCGCCATGGGCGACTCCTCACAGCTCCGCCAGTTGGAGCGAATGGCAGCGGACCGGCCATGAAGATCGTCACTGCGGCCGAAATGCGTGAAATTGACCGCGTTACCAGCGAGCGCTTCGGTGTCCCTTCACTTACTCTCATGGAGAACGCAGGCACGGCGGCAGCGGACTTCGTAGCCTCGCAATATCCCTCGGCCAAACGTATTGGCGTAATTTGCGGAAAAGGAAATAACGGCGGAGACGGCTTTGTAGTTGCACGCAAGCTGCATGAATCAAAAAAAGAAGTGAGCCTGCTGCTGTTGGCCGAACGGTCCGAGCTGCGTGGCGATGCAGCGGAGATGTTCACCAAACTTCCGATGGCGCCAGTCTTCGCGTCGTCAAAAGAGCAGCTGAAGACGGAAGCAGCCCGCGCGGTCTTCGGCGCAGACGTGTTGGTTGACGCCATCCTCGGAACCGGCTTCCGGCCGCCGGTGAGCGGCTTGTACGCCGAAGCGATTGCCGCCTTGAATGCAAGCTCTGCACCCGTCGTTGCAGTGGATATTCCATCGGGAGCCGACGCCGATGTGATGGGCGAGCAGGTAGGCGCCGTGGCCAGAGCCGATGCGGTCGTGACTTTTACCGCTCCACGTCCGGCGCACGTTTTCGGCATGTTGACCAGCGGGCCGACGGTGATTTCGCCCATCGGCTCTCCAGACGAGGCCGTCCTTTCATCGCTGCAGCTCAACCTCATTATCCCGCGCGAGTTGGCGCCGCTTATCGGGCCGCGGCCTCGCGTAGCCAACAAGGGAAACTTCGGCCATGTCCTCGTCCTGGGTGGATCGACGGGAAAGGCAGGAGCTGCGGCTATGGCCGGCATGGCGGCGCTGCGCGCTGGTGCGGGGCTATCCACTGTGGCGACCGCGAAATCCGTGCTGGCGACCGTCGCTGGTTTTCATCCTGAGCTCATGACCGAGCCGCTTGAGGAGAC
>JBGQIG010000111.1:0-8505 GCA_041498365.1 Terriglobia bacterium
AACGTGTCGAATGGCTGCCCGCACTTCCCACACTTCCAGAAGTCCCCCAGCGGTGGCGAGGTTTTGCATCGCGGACAGGCAAACCCGTCGCGACGGGGCAACTTTGTTAACTGCGACAAAGCTTGCGCTTGTCGCAGTCCACTCCAGCAATTCATCAACATGAAGACGGACAGAACTCCATACCAGACAGAATGCATCCATAGGGCCAGGATGATGAACCCAGCCACGCCGAGGAAGCCGATGATCGTGGCCGCCATCAAACTGCGGGCGCGTCCCACCACAAACCACAGCAGGGATCGAAGAATCTGACCGCCATCCAGTGGATAGATTGGCAGCATGTTGAAAATCAGCAGGGCAAAATTGATGAACCAGACCGCCCGCAGTAGCGCATGGGCATCAGGCATCGCCTCCGCCCATCCTGAAGAGCGGCTTAATATGCCGAGCACTGATAGGACCGGGACGAGCACTACGTTCACAAGCGGCCCTGCAGCGATGCTCCAGAGCGTAGCGCCTGGACGCGGCGGAGGGTTCACGTACGCCACCCCACCGAGGGGCCACAGCACGATCTGATTTGCCGTCCCTCCGACTTGTCGGCAGGCCAGCGCGTGGCCGTACTCATGAAGCATCACAATGAGAAACAGCGCCAGATACTCCAATACGTTGAAGGTCAGAGAGGAATAGCTTTTTGCTCGGGCGTTTATCTCAAAGGCTGCCACCAGAAACCAGGACCAATGCAGGAACACATCGATCCCAGCGGCACGAAACAGGCGAACTGACCCTTGGCGACCGCTCGGCATGTGCGAGATTTATAACATAGCCCTATCGGGGAACAGACGATTTCACCACCGACATCGGTTACTGGTGTAATGGTGATGTTACACAGCTATCCAGGAACGGTCGCGGGGTGAAACCGCCTGCTTACAGCAGAAGGCGTTTTCCTCCGATCCAAGACTCCACAATCTGTTTCTTCTGACGCACAGCCCGGTGCATTTCGTGTTCCGAGGTACAGCCTCCGGGCGTGTGGTGTCGTGTCCGAATGCCTGCCACAGCAGTGAACCCTTGCGCATCATGACCATGTACGACGGTCAATTGACGCCTTCCGGATATGGGCCTAGGGTTCGCATTAGTTTTATTTAATCTTCTGCGGCAGTTTAGGTGCACGACAGCCCGTCCTGGGCTGTGCCACTCCCAGGGCTGTTCTGCTCACACCAGGCCCATGGAGTTTCACCTCTGGGGCCCTGTGATCCAGACAGCGAGGAGATGCGCCGTTCCTCCCAGCGGACAGAACTTTGTTGCCATGCCGGAATACATCCGGTAGATGGAGGTGTGTGTGAAACGTCACAAAATGTTGGCTGCATTTGTATGCCTTGGTTTGCTGGTGATCGCACCGGCAATGCTTCATGCTCAGCATGACCCCGGGCCGCGCGGCGGGGCCGCTGGGGCGGGAGGGCCCCTACTCAATCTGAAACCCGAAGCGCAGGCTCTCTTCGACCAGGCGCTCATGCAGTTCCAGGAGGTACAGTCAGTCTCCGGCGACATAGAAGGTGAAGATAGCGGCGGACTGGGCCCAACATTCAACGGGAATAGTTGCACCATGTGCCACAAGCAGCCAGCCATCGGCGGCACCAGCCCCAGCTTGAACCCGCAAGTGGCTCTGGCCAAACTTCACCATGCTTCTAATAGTGTTCCCTCGTTCGTAAAGCCTAAGGGTCCAGTCCGGGAAGCACGCTTTGTCAGGAATCGCGACGGTTCACTGGACGGTGGCGTTCATGGTTTATTCACAATTGCCGGCCGCGACGACGCTCCCGGATGCAGTCTCTTGCAGCCGGATTTTGCCCGGCAGCTGGCCTTCAATAACGTCGTATTCCGCATTCCGACTCCGGTTTTTGGGTTAGGCCTGGTAGAGAACACGCCCGATGCCACTCTGCGGGCCAATCTGGCAGATACACGAGATGCGAGATATCGCCTGGGTATTGGCGGGAGTTTTAACACCAGCGGCAACGATGGGACGATCACCCGCTTCGGGTGGAAAGCCCAGAACAAGTCACTGTTGATCTTCGCCGGCGAAGCTTACAACGTCGAGCAGGGCGTAACCAATGAAGTATTTCCTGACGAGCGCGCTGGAGTGGACGGCTGCGTATTCAATCCTTTGCCCGAGGACGCCAATGGGGTCAGCAACGAAGAAAGGGAGAGCCCGTTCTCCGATACGGTGAACTTTGCCGTATTCATGCGCCTCACAGCACCACCGACGCCCGGTCCAGAGACAGACTCTACCCGTAACGGTTCCAATCTGTTCAACACCATTGGTTGTGCTCTGTGCCACTCACCTTCGCTCACTGCCGGCCCGTCTGTCTTTAGCGTCAGTACGGATGAAGTGACCTACCAGCCGTTCTCGGATTTTGCCCTGCATCATATGGGCGCGGTCCTAGCGGACGGAATCAACCAGGGGGCGGCCGGTCCAGACGAGTTTCGTACCGCTCCGCTATGGGGCATCGGTCAGCGCCTGTTCTTCCTGCATGACGGGCGCACCTCAGACTTGCTCCAGGCCATCGAGGCGCACGCCGACTGTGGAGGGAAGAGCTCGGATCGCCACGATCGCTTCCAGTACTCGCGCTGTGGTTCGGAAGCAAACGGGGTCCTCCGTAACTTCAACCGGCTGAACCCATCGCAGGTGCAGGACATCTTGAACTTCCTGCGCTCGTTGTAGAGTACCAATCCCTGCTCACGGATCGCGGAGAGTCACGCCTTCCGCGATCCGCAGAAATTGGCTTGCCCGATTTGGCATCGCTCTAGTGCGCCCTACTTCAATTGGCGTAAAAAGGCGTCTACACTAGTGACCCAGATTGCTGGTGAAAATGGCGATTACGATAATCATCCACGACGTAGCCTGCCCCGGCCCAGTCTTCGTGTTCCCAGGCTACGGGTTCGTCCGAATCGCAAATGCCCGAGATGGGTTTTCTACCGTGAGCTTTCGAATCGTCGCCTCGCTGACCTCGCCCTTACGGAGAGCGGGCAGGAATACATCGCTGATGTAGTTGAAGTCGCGAACCACGCCGCCATTCTCCTGGCCGACCTCATACCAGCCGTTGTCGTGCGAGAGCAGCAGGCTGCCTGCATGTCTCTCCGTCATGGCATGCACCAGGTTGAGGTGCATTTCGAGTGGCTTTCTGCTGATGGCGTCGAATGAAACCCACGCGCCGAGTGCCGCCACCGCCCGGTTGGTCGGCAGCCCGTGGCCGTCAGAGTGCGCGACGATAAAGCGGCCCGGGTCGGCTTTTTCCGCGATGAAGACCTTGGTTGCTGCCAATCCAGCGGGACCGCCCCCAGTGTGGCAGGTCACCGCCAAACCGGTTCGTCTTGACGCCCGTGCCGAGGCTCGCACAATCTTCTCATCGATCGGAGAAAGGCGGGCGGAATCGCTTTCGATCTCATCGACGCCAATCTTCACGAAGCCCGGCTTTGCACCAGTATCCTCAATACCTTTTTCCCACTCCCGCACCCAACGGTCGGCGAGCTGATCTGCCGTCTCGTCGTAGGCGTGTCTGGGCACAAACTTGTCGCCCGCGCCGCCGTAGTAACCGGTGTTGGTGACAATGTGCAGCCCGGTCTCCTGGGCCAGACGTTTCAGCACGCGCGGATCGCGTCCGATATAAGCCGGCGTGCAGTCGATGAATCCTGTCACACCCCGTTCCTTCAACTGCGCGAGCAGCGGGCGCATCCGCCTCACAACGGCTTCAACCTCCCAGCGGTGCCGGCCGGTCTTGTCCACGCCGATGAAATCGCACATGATGTGCTCGTGCGCGAGAGTGACTCCAAGTTTCGAGGCCGGGATGGGGCCAAGAACGGTCTGGACAAACGGTTCTACTCCCGGAGCCGCATGCGCCCGGGCGGCTGTGGCCCCGGCCAGCAATGTGGCGGCACGCAGAAATTTCCGACGCGTCAGCAGGGGCGAAGCAACGTTAGAGGTTCCAAATCGCACCGATTTCATACCTTATTGGAGTCGTATAGATACGCATGCAGGATGCGAACCCGTTCAGGTGAGCGCCTGGCAGTCGTACACCGGTCACTCCGCCTTCGGGATCTCTGACAGATTGGTGTAGATATTCAGCCCGAGGCTCCGGCCGACACGCACCATTTCATCGGCTCCGGCCGAGGGTCCCCCGACTCGAAGCACACCATCACACTTTTCCAGAAGCCGAATTGCGATGGGATGGAATATCTCATTAAAGGCCTCGTCGCCGATCTTCCCGGATCCGGCCAGCTCAACCAGCGGCAGCGCCAGCCACTCACCCAGAACTGGGACGTGCCCGGCGCGGAAGATGGGCAGCGCATAGGACTCCATCTCTTGAACGTTTCGCCTGATCAAGGACGGATCGTCATTCGTGCCGGAGCGGTAGGGACCGGCTACCAGGATCATCATCGGTTTCGCTGTCACAAATTCTGCTCGGGAACATATGCCAAATTACTCCAAAACCGGGTGGGCAGCCACTCGGGCAAAACCCATTGGGGAGTCTTGGCTTTCATCGGGTCCGCACAAACAATTGATGATTATGCACCTGACAGCCGTCAGGGGGTATATTTGTCGGCTGAGGTGGAGAACATGACTCTAACGAATATAGTCGAGATCGTGGTAGTAGTCGTGATCGTCGTGGTGGCAATTCGTTTCTTTACCAAGCGGGGCTGATTTAGCCGTCGTAACCGGGCGATTACAATCTCCGAGCGATTCCTGCGATGTCTTATTTTGTGCCGGGCAAGAGTGCTCCAAGCATCTTTTTAAGGAGAGGCCTGGGTGGTGGGTTCCGGCTTACCGCATCTCGGTATTTGTCGATCCATTGATGTTCTGGATCACTTATCGGGGTGGTGTGGTGTTCTGTATCAACGATCGGACTGGTCGGCACCGGAATGGGCATTTCCAGTTTCAAGGAGGACCCAGTAATGGCTTGCAGTCGGCGCCGATCTCCGTACGCGAGCGCCACGAACCGGAATGGCTGCTCCGTCCATGAGACAGGACTCAACATCTCCGCTGCGCCCAGCACCGGGCCACTTTGAGTCATGAACATCACCTTGATGCGGGTTCCGCGAATCAGAGGCTTCGACACGCGGAGCAGACCGCCGGTGGAGGAAATGACCTCCACGCTGCCCGTCGTGCAGTCACCACTCGGGAGTCGAAGTACTGCGGGAGTGTATTCGGTGGCTCGGACACGTGGGGCTCGACCAGCGAGCGATGGAGGAGAGATAGTCATCTGCTTGAGGCAGTATCGTACTTCTCCTTTACTGCATAGGAGATTACGAAAGGGTATGCAACGGCGAGGTTACCCCCCAGTTGGTCCAGCGGCCTTGCTGGGAAATCGTAAGGAAGGAAGTCGTTCAAAATTCGCCTCTTACGCATGTCCTGGGCGATTTTGCGTCAACCACCCTCCTGCCAGGTTTGCAACAACTACTTCACGCCCTTCTCGGGATTCCACGAGCCTTGCAGCTTGCGCACAAAAACGATCTGCCCGACGTGATACGCATTATGCGTCCCGATGTGCGCCATGTCCGAAGCCCAAGCCTCCAGTTTCTTGTCGTCTGCCGTTTCGACGAGCTTTTCCAGTTCGGTCATCACCTGGTCGAGCTGCTTGACCGTGTCGTTCCATTTCTTGCTGTCAAAGTTGTTGAAGGTTTCCTCGTTGTTGCCACTGAATTTCTCCTCGGGCTCACCTTTGAACTTGGCCAGCTCCCGGCCGTTCCAGAACAGCAGGTGATAGGTCAGCTGCCCGACGGAATGGTTCCCGCTGCCATCCTTCCAGTTGGCCTGCTCCGCCGTGAGACCTTCCACAGCTACGTTGATAGGAACGAACCAGTCTTTCTCGTTGTGGGTGGTGCGCAACTGTTCCAGCAGGATGCTCCGTAGCGTCGCTGGCTTTGGGCTTTGCGCGTAGGCGTGAAACGACAGGGACAGAACTAGAAACGCAATGATGATTCTCATACCGGCGTAGTCCTCCCGCACATTGTAAGAGGATAGACGTATGCGGCAGGTCTTTGGCTAGCAGATCGTTCCCAACCGGCCATTCGTCCGGACCAGTCGGGCCCCCTGCCGGGCCTTTCCTTGGGAATATATAATGGCGTGCGGAATGGCCCTCACCTCTGGCACGAAGCTCGGACAGTATGAGATTCTCGGGCTGCTGCGCGCCGGCGGAATGGGCGAGGTCTACCGGGCGCGGGATGCGCACCTGGATCGCAGTGTGGCGATCAAGGTTCTGCCCGCCGCATTCTCCACCGACAGTGCTCGGTTGCACCGCTTCGAGCAGGAAGCGCGTTCGGCGTCTGCCCTCAACCACCCCAATATCGTTACCATCTACGCACTCGGACAGGACGCTTCCACTCACTATATTGCGATGGAGCTGGTCGAGGGGACGACGCTGCGCGAGCTGCTTGTCCTCGGGTTGCTGCCAATCCGAAAGGCAATTGAAATCGCGGCGCAGGTTGCGGACGGGCTGGCCAAGGCGCATGAAGCGGGCATCGCACACAGAGACCTGAAGCCCGAGAACCTGATGGTCTCTCGCGATGGATTCGTCAAGATCCTTGACTTCGGCCTGGCCAAGCTCACGCTGCCCAGCGGAGAGGTGTCGGATGTGAGCCCTACGATCGCGTATCAGACCCAACCGGGCCAGGTTCTGGGAACGGTGGAATACATGTCACCGGAGCAGGCCAGCGGCCGTCGGCTGGATTTCCGGTCAGACCAGTTCTCGTTCGGCCTGGTGCTGTACGAGATGGTGACCGGAAAGCGCGCCTTTCAGAGAAGCACAGCAGCGGAGACAATGGTTGCCATTCTCCGGGAACAAGCCGAACCGATCGGAGTGCAAAACCCGGACGTCCCGGCTCCGCTGTGTTGGGCTATCGAGAGGTGCCTGGCGAAAGAGCCCGATAAGCGCTACGTCTCTACCCGAGAGCTCGCACGGGAACTTGCAGCCATACGCGACCGCCTCTCGGAGAGGCCAGTCAAGCAGGCGGAGGCCCGCCCGGCCAATCTTCCTGTGCAGCGCACCGGGTTGGTGGGGCGGGAGAAGGAAGTAGCGGCCGCTAAAGAACTCCTGCGGCGTCAGGATGTGCGCCTGGTAACGGTCACAGGTCCCGGCGGGATCGGCAAAACACGTCTCGCGGTAGAGGTGGCCAGTGGCCTGGTCGAGCGCTTTCCAGGTGGCACGCATTTTGTTCCGCTCTCCTCGCTAAGCGATCCGGGCTTGGTCGCTTCCGTGATCGTTCAGACGTTGGGGATCCGGGAGGCGGGAGGACAGTCGCCGCTCGAAATACTCAAGGAGAATTTGCAAGATTCATTGCGCGCACCCATGCTGCTTCTGCTGGACAATTTCGAGCACCTGGTTCAGGCGGCGCCTACCGTGGCAGAGCTACTGGCCATGGGTCCCAATCTTAAAATCCTGGTAACCAGTCGCGCCGCGCTGCACGTGTACGGAGAACATGAATTTCCGGTGCCGCCGCTAGCGATGCCGGATTCGCTGGCTATGCCTCCGGTTGAGGTCCTGTTGAAGTACCCTGCGGTCGCTCTGTTCGTGGAGCGCGCCGTCGCCGTCAAGCCAGACTTTGAACTTAACCGGGAAAACGCATCCGCCGTCACCGAGATTTGCGCCCGGTTGGATGGCCTGCCTCTCGCGATCGAGCTGGCAGCCGCCCGGGTCAAAGTTCTTTCGCCCTCTTCCATGCTGACCCGCCTGGAGAGCCGGTTGCAGCTGCTAACAGGCGGCGCGCGGGACCTGCCGCAGCGGCAGCAGACGCTTCGGGCTGCCATCGATTGGAGCTACGATCTGCTGAGCGCTGCCGAGCAGAAGCTTTTCCGGAGATTATCGGTGTTCGTGGGCGGATGCACTCTGGAAGGTGTGGAGGCTGTGTGCGACACCAAAGGTGATCTCGATTTGGACCTGCTCGACGGTATGGCATCCATGGTAGACAAGAGTCTGGTGCTGCAGGTCGAGCAAGCGAAGGGTGAATCGCGGTTCATGATGCTGGAAACGATTCGCGAGTACGCTCTGGAAAAACTGGAAGGAGGCGGGGAAAAGGCCCTTACGAAGCGCGCCCATGCCGCCTATTGCCTGGTACTAGCGGAAGAGGCTACGGAGCAGAGCGGCGCGGAAGGTGTGGAATGGCTGGAACGTTTCGCCTTCGAACACGACAATTTTCGCGCGGGCCTTGAGTGGCTGACAGAAACCGGAGATGCGGAGTGGGGCCTGCGTCTCGGCGCCGCCCTGTTTCACTTCTGGGAGACGCGCGAGTATCTCACCGAAGGCAGGGACAGGCTGGACAAGCTGCTGAAGCTCGCGGGAGCGGCAGCCCCGACCAAGGACCGAGCCCGCGCTCTTTTCGCGGCAGGCGTGCTCGCCGGCGAGCAGAGAGACTACGCCTCGGCGGAGGCGCTCGTCGGGGAGAGTCTGGACATCGCCCGTCAGTCGCGCGATAAGCTGGGCGTCGCCGTCTCACTCAATGGGCTAGCTGTTTTTGCTCGAGACCGCG
>JBGQIG010000112.1:0-8462 GCA_041498365.1 Terriglobia bacterium
CACTTTCAAATCTTAGGTTGCAAATCACCCGCTTGAGTTCATGACACTGAGGCATCACCTGGTGTCAGTGCTTTTTTGGCGATGCTGAGCAGTCGCTTCATTTCGGAATCCTTGTAGTAGCTGTCCAGCGGATAGCATCCGGAAGGCAATCCGTTTCGCGGCGCCGTGGTGCAATCACTGAAAGTTCTACAGATTCGTTTGCGTTGAATCGGGTGTCCTTCCGAAGCGTCCCAGAGCAATTCGGGATAGGTCAACACCATTCTCCCTAGTCCCACCAGGTCGGCCCAGCCCTCACGCACCGCGGCCTGCGCCACATGTGGCAGAAAATCCTGCAGGTAGCTGTACCCCGTCCCCACAAATATCAGATTTGGAAATTGCTCTTTCAATCGCCGCGCAGCTTCCATATGTCGCACCACACCCACGAGAGGGTCCTCCGGCGGCAAATATCCATCTGACGGTGGATACAGGGCAGGCCGTTGGATGTGAGGATTGTAGTAGGGACTCCCAGCCGTGATATTCACCAGCCGAATGCCGAGCTCCTCGAGGAGAGATAGAAACCGGATCGGCTCGCTCAGGTCAGACTCCGTGGGGTTAAGCGGATTCACGCCGAATCCCCAGCGGTAGGGAAGCAGGTTTTCTTGCGTCTCCGGAATTCCAGGCCCGGGTTTTCCGTTGGATGATCGCTCCGGATCAGGATGAAAGGGCACGCTGTCGAACGCGGAAATCCGCACCGCGACATGCAGTCCGGGAGCGATGGAACGTATGCCCTGCACAACTTCCCGCAGGAACCGGGTGCGGTTCTCAAAGCTGCCGCCATAGCGGCCTTCCCGCGTGTGGGCGCTGAGAAACTCGTGTCCCAGGTAGCCATGGCAGTGTTTTATATCTACGAAGTCGAAGCCCAACTTCCAGGCCATGACCGCCGTGCGATGGAAAGTTTCGATGACAGCCTCAATTTCTGCGTCGGTGAGCAGAGGGTAGTCAGCCGGCAGCTTCAGCCTTCGATCCAGAAAAGGGTGACGGTAAAGAATACGCGGCTCGGGGCGGCCATGCGCATTAGGACGGCTGTATCGCCCCGAATCCGTCAGTTGTAGTCCAATCAGCAAGCCATCGTCGGAGCCTGTGGTGATGCGATGTTGTTCAATCAAGGTCGTCCGCAGCTTGGCCAGGCCTTCCTGTGTGTGCGGTGCGGCCAGAAGTTGATTCGGGTTGGCGCGCCCTTCGTGTGAGACCGCAACCGCTTCTCCACCCCAGATTAACTTGGCGCCGCTGCGGCCGAAGCGCTGCCAGCGCCGTATCGTGTTCTCGCTCGGGTTACCGTCCGCCAATCCGTCCCAGCCTTCCATGGGTTGTACCGCGATCCGGTTGCCAATTCTGATTTCACCCCGGACGAGCGGCGAGCGGAACGGAGACTGTTCTCCGATTGCCAGTTCATCATCACAGGGGATCGTCAAATGGAGCGAACGTAAATGCTCCCGAAATCCTGCCACGTTCTTCACAGTCCCCAGTCGCAGGATCGGTTGAGTGCTCATTCTGACTTTCTCCGTTCGGGCAAACCCAATACTGCCAGTGCGCCCAGCAATGCCATAGTGACCAGCAGAAAACAGCTTGCGGAGTAGTTTCCCGTCGCGCCCCGCAGCTTGCCCGTCAACCTGGGCGACAACGCCTCCTCCAGCACGTGCTTCGGTTCGCTCACTCGGCTCCTCAAGCTTGCCAGTCTACCTTACGCAATATTGCCAACCAGAAAACCTCTGTTATGATGCGGGGCGGATTTCGCTTTTGGAAGGGTTCGGGTTTGGCCTTGATGCTGGATCTGCTGGCTGCTATCTTGTCGGGCGGCAAGGCCACCCACCAGATCGCTCCCCTTCCGGCGCAGGAGGCCATGATCTCTCAGGCTTTCGTCGCCATCGACTATTCTTCTCTTGATCCGTCTTCTGGCAACACCGAAATTGCCTCCCCGGTTGCCGATCAAATCATCGCGCACTTTCAGTTGCCGCCGCGTTCCACCGGAAACAGGGTGCGCTATCCTGGCTACCGCGTCCTTGAAGCGCGCAAGGACAACTTGACCAACGGTGTGCCCGTAGAACCTTCAATCTGGCAGCAGTTGCAGGCATTGTGAAGAGTTCCGGCGCCGGGGACGCAGACTGTTGAGTCTGATTGAATCTGAATTTAGGTTTTTATGGTTTGACAGAAACAGAGTGATTTCTATACTTGAAGTGATTCTTGTATTGTGCGACAGCTCTTTGTGCTGTTGGAATTGCAGTAGCCGCTCCGGCGAGAGGCTACGACAAGTTATACAAGGTTGACTGATTCAGCCGCGAAGCGGCGCAAGAATGCAGCCCATGGCGCAATTCGTGAGTCCAAGTTGGAAAGATGTCGAGCCCCAAAGGGGCGAAAGAGCTGTTTGCGCAACAACGCTAACAGCGGTCCTAACCTCTTGGGGTGTCAGCCGCGATCTTCGCTAACGGGAGTTTTTGATGAGCACGAACGCGGACGTTGCACTGGATCAAATGGTTTTCCGCAAGACCCACGAACACACCGGACGGTACATCTCGATCACACCGGCGAACAGCTCCATGAAGCACCTGGCCTACGGCCGCATCATCCTGAACCCGTCCAAGCCCGCTGAGTCATTCTCCAACGGAGACCGCGAAACTGGACTGATTGTTCTGTCTGGAGAAGCCACGATCTCTGTGGACGGAAAAGAACTCTCGCTTGGCCAGTACGATTCGGTCTACATTCCACGCGATTCCACAGTGAAGGTTACAAGCAGCTCGAGCGCCGATATTGCTGAGTTCTCCGCCGAAGTTGCCAAGCGCTACCCGTTGCAAGTAGTGCACTATTCGCAAGTCTCAAGTGACCCGGGCTTGAGGTTCACCACTGGGGGATCGGGATCTTCACGAAAACTTCACATGCTGCTGGCCAAGAACATTGAAGCGGGGAGGCTGGTGGCCGGATTCACCGTCTCGGAGCCGGGCAACTGGACCAGTTGGCCGCCGCACGAGCATGCCAAGATGCTCGAAGAGATGTACGTTTATTTCAACATGCCCGCTCCGGCTTTCGGCATTCAACTGGTCTATAACCAGACCGAGTATCCGGAATTGGTAACGGTCGTCCGCGATGGTGATGCGGTGCTTATGCCCAGCGGATATCATCCAAACGTGTCGGTGCCTGGGCATCCCATTTGTTTTCTATGGGCGATGGCGGCTCATCGCGAAGGCGTAGACCGCCAGTTTGGTGTGGTCAATGTGCAGCGAGGATTCGACCAGGTAGCTTCCGGACTGGAAGTGGGCCGGAAAAAGTAGCAATATCAACTAGCGCCATCCAACTATGGATCCTGCCGCTACATCCGCCATGCCGGCATCGGATTCCGAGGCGGCAACGTCCATTTCGCGTGTCGGCTACTACCGCTGGATCATCTGCACTCTTCTGCTGTTGGGGACGACCAAGAACTACATGGACCGCCAGGTCCTGGGCGTTCTTAAGACCACCCTGCAACACGACCTGGGCTGGAACGAAATCGACTACGGCAATCTGGTGTTTGCCTTCCAGGCGGCTTATGCGGTGGGCATGGTGGCAGTCGGCTGGCTGGTGGATCGTCTGGGCACCCGGTTGGGCTACGCGTTCGCAATGGTTTTCTGGAGTCTGGCTTCCATGGGACACGCCATCGGAAGCTCCTTTACCAGCTTTGTTGTTGCCCGGTCGGCACTGGGGTTCGGGGAGGCAGGAGTTTTTCCTGCCAGTATCAAGACCGTGGCTGAATGGTTTCCCAGGAAAGAGCGAGCCCTGGCGACGGGAGTTTTTAACGCCGGGACCAACATCGGCGCCATTATTACTCCGCTGGTGGTGCCGTGGATCACGATTCATTGGGGCTGGCGCTGGGCCTTCATCGCCACCGGAGCGCTGGGATTCGTCTGGCTCATCTTCTGGCTGCTGCTGTATCGCAAGCCGGAGGAGCATCCGCGCGTCTCGAGAGCGGAACTGGAGTACATCCGCAGCGACCCGCAGGAACCGATGGCGAAAATCAAATGGGCCCGCCTCATACCCTATCGTCAGACCTGGGCATTTGTGGTCGGCAAGTTCATGATCGATCCCATTTGGTGGTTTTACCTGTTCTGGGTGCCGGATTTTCTGCAACGCAAGCATGGCCTGGCTCTGATGAAGATCGGCGTGCCCATCATGGTGATCTACGTGATCGCCGACGTCGGTAGCGTCGCTGGCGGCTGGCTCTCATCCTGGCTGATCCAGCGCGGAAAGAGCGTAAACATCGCTCGCAAGACCGCTATGCTGCTGTGCGCGATTTGCGTAGTCCCGATTGTGTTCGCCTATCGCATCGAAAGCATGTGGGGAGCGGTTTTGCTGATCGGGCTCGCCGCCGCGGCCCACCAGGGGTTCTCCGCCAATCTGTTTACCCTGACCTCCGACACTTTTCCCGCCCAGGCCGTAGGCTCAGTGGTCGGGATGGGAGGAATGGCGGGCGCGATTGGAGGAATGCTGATTGCGAAGATCGTAGGCTACACCTTGCAGTGGACGGGCAGTTACATGGTTCCTTTTCTAATGGCAGGCTTCGCGTATCTGCTGGCGCTTGCCGCCATTCAGCTTCTGGCACCCAGGCTGGAGCCGGTTCGAATTGGCTGAAAAAACTGCTCTTCCGCCAGCGACTACGTTTCACGGCCATGCCTTGCTGGTCGACGGCGTCCGGACGGGGCGGTGAAGTCCGTCATCGGTCGTTGGCTATCAGACGGAGGCGTGACCCGCCCCGAACCACGTGGGGACAGCCGAGGGCGGCTGTCCCCACGTGGGTTCTATTGATTGACGCCGCTGGCGAGGAATCCTCCGTCCACCGCGAGCAGGTGACCAGTGACGAAGCTGGCCGCATCAGACGCCAGGAACACCGCCGCGCCGCCAAGCTCATCGAGCTTTCCGAATCGCCGCATGGGCGTGCGCAGCAGGAATTCGCGGCCGCGCTCGGTTCCGTCGAGCAAGGCGGCGTTCAGGTCGGTGCGAAAGACGCCGGGAGCAATCGCATTTACGCAAACGCCCCACGGAGCCCACTCAATGGCGAGAGACTTGGTCAAGGACGCGACTGCCGCCTTGCTGGCACTGTACGCGGCGACTTCATAGAGGGCCACGAACGATGCGAGTGATGCAATATTGATGATGCGGCCGTAACCCCGCTCGATCATGTGCCGGCCGAAGACGCGACAGGCGCGCAGAGTTCCGGTCAGGTTGGTTTCGATGATCGCATTCCACTCCGTGTCTGGAACATCGAGTGTGGGCATCCGTTTTGTGCGTCCGGCACAGTTCACCAGAATCTGAACACTGCCGAATTCAGCGCACACAGCTTGCAGAAGCCGCGCCAGACTGGCGTCGTCCGTGACGTCGCAAGTCTGCGCCAGTGATCGTCGGCCGAGAGCCTTTACCTCCGAGACCGCGCTGCTCACCTGTGCGGCGCGGCGGCTTGAGGGAACAACGTGCGCTCCGGCTTGCGCCAGCGCCCTGGTGAGGGCAAGACCGATACCACTAGTCCCGCCGATCACAACGGCGGTCTTGTTTGTTAGATCGAGAAGAGGATGCCCCATGAAAATGTCCTGGCACGCAGCAGTTTCAAATGGACAGAATTATACGGTGAGACAGAGGTTTGAGCGTTGAGTCTTTCTAGACTTCAAATTCCGACGGAAGTCTCTTGCCGAATTTCCCCAAGTGGACAAACCACTTTGTGATTAAGATAAAGGGATATTGAGGCGTTCCAATCCGGGAAGCCCGGTTCGAGCCGTTCGCCATTGGCGCCCACTAACGGAGGAGAGTTGAAAGCCAGCATGCGCACTGTTGAACATTCACTTGCCATACTTGTCGTCACTGCCGTTCTTCTGGTTTCCTGGGCAAAGGCGCAGAACTCGAATTTCCATAACGCTCCGGCATCGGCCAGACAACTGAAGAATCCCTACGAGAGTGAACCGGCGGCTGCCGGCAAGCCGCTTTATCATCTCCGCTGCGCCCGCTGCCACGGCGAAAACGGGGAGGGCTCGGGAAATATCCCCCCGCTGGCTGAGGAAAAACTGAAGGCAGTGACGCCCGGCGAACTGTTCTGGTTCATCACCCATGGTGATGTGAAGAATGGAATGCCCTCGTGGGCGAAACTGCCGCAGCGGCAACGTTGGCTGATTGTTAACTACGCGAAAACTCTCGGGCTGCCCCAGGCCGGACAGGCACGCACCAAGTCCGAAGCGCCCGAAAAGGCGGCCCAACTGAACGCGCCTCCTCCGAAAGCGCCCTTCACAGACTACCGCTTCGAGAAGCCGGGAGAAACTCGCAAGATCACTCTTAAAGATCTGCCCGCTCCCTTCGCGACCGCGTCTGCGGGCAATGGTCCCAGGGTTGTAGCGCGTCCCGAAGGCGCGTGGCCGCGGGTTCCTGAAGGCTTCAAAGTGGAGCAATATGCGACCGGGCTGGATAATCCCCGGATCATTCGTACCGCTCCCAACGGCGACGTGTTCGTGGCCGAGACCAAGGCCGGTGACGTCAGAGTCTTCCGCGGGATCTCCAGCAAGAGCAGGCCCGAGCAGATGTCAGTTTTCGCCAGCGGCCTGAACGAACCCTTCGGCATCAACTTTTATCCTCCAGGTCCGAATCCGCAGTGGATTTACGTGGGAAACACAGAATCGGTTGTGCGCTTCCCCTACCAGAACGGCGATTTGCAGGCCCGCGGCCCGGCTCAGCACCTTGCGGACCTACCGGATGGAAGAGGCCATTCCACCCGCGATATTCAGTTTTCGCCCGATGGCAAGAAGATGTTTGTCTCCGTGGGCTCCGCTTCCAATGTCGACGACGCGGATACAACGCCGGCGGAAAAGAATCGCGCCGACGTCCTGGAGTTCAATCCGGACGGCTCGAACATGCGGATTTTCGCTTACGGCATTCGCAACTGTGTGGGGTTGGCCGTCAATCCAAAGACCGGCGAGTTATGGTGTTCGGTCAACGAACGTGACGGCCTGGGGGACAACCTGGTTCCGGACTACATCACCCATGTGCAGGATGGAGGTTTCTATGGCTGGCCCTGGTGGTACATGGGTGGCCATCAGGATCCGCGGCACGCGGGAAAACATCCCGAGCTTAAGGACAAAGTCATCACGCCGGATGTGCTATTGAACCCGCACAACGCGTCGCTTGGGATCACCTTCTATGATGGCAAACAATTCCCGGCGGAATATCAAGGGGACATTTTCGCGTCCGAACACGGGTCCTGGAACCGGGGAATTCGGGTGGGTTACGAACTGATTCGGGTGCCGTTGCATCGGACCGGACACGCGACTGGTGAATATCAGGACTTCATGACGGGATTCGTCGTCGATAACGAACATGTTTGGGGACGCCCGGTCGGCGTCACCGTCGCTCCCGACGGCTCGCTCCTGGTTACCGACGATGCTTCGGGCTCCATCTGGCGTATTAGCTACACGGGAAAATAAACATCCGGCTCGAAAGGCCCAAAATCACACTTCGAATCTTGCGAGTCTCAGAGCGTTTTTTGATCTGCGCTTTCGAGTTGCGTGTCCGCCACCGGCTTGCTCTGTGTGATGCTGAAGTCTTTGACGTCCTTCAGCACCACGGATGGAACCTCGGGAGCGTGGGGCAGCTTGACGTGAATGAGCTCGGCGCCACTCACATCATCGAGGACGAACCCGGGCCGCATCTCCGGTTTCATCGGTCTGACCTCGACGTCTCTTATCTCAATTCCCTTCACATGACGGATGTAGAAGCCGTGGGTGGGGAGCGGTCCGAAACGGTTCGGGTCGGGATAGACGTTCTCCAACTCCGGCGGCTGAATAGCGGCGTCTTCCTTTGTGCCTCCGCCCTGGTGCAGCACAAGAATGTTGCTCAGCCTGATGTCTTCGATGTAGTGGCCTGGAATACCGGTGATGAGCGTGGCCTGGCGGGAGGCACAGTTGGAGACGACGACATTGCTGATCAGCACGCGCCGTAATTCTCCCACCCGTGTACCCTCGGGACCGCGCATCCGGCTGCCCAGGCGGATGAAAAGGGGGACGTCGACAATGTCCCGCATGGTGATGTTGGTGATACAAACGTCTTCCAGCAGCGCGCCGTCCACCGATTCCAGGGCAATTCCCCGGCAATTCTCAATCACGCAGTTGGAGACGGTGATGTTACGGAAACCACCGTTGCTTTCCGTGCCGAACTTGATCCGCCCGTTGCGGGGAACCTTGAAATCCGGGGCGAATCGCTTGTAGGTGGCATCGAGCAGGGTGCCTTCTTCGTAGCCGCCGGTGACGTAGCAGTTGGTGATAGTGACGTGGTCGGTGGATCGCGCGAATCCCAGGCCATAGGAGTCTTTCAGGCAGATGCCATCGTCCCAGGGTGAGTTGACGCTGCAATTCGAGATACGCACGTTGCGGCAGCAATCGACGTCGATTGCGTCGCGATTGGTGTCGATCTTCAGGTTGTCGATG
>JBGQIG010000113.1:0-8321 GCA_041498365.1 Terriglobia bacterium
GAGTTTGCCGAACTGGATCACTTCCGGGAATGGATTGCGGCCGGCCGGGCCGGAGATATGCGGTATATGGAAGCCCGCAATGATTCGGGTGCTCTGAAGCGGGCGTCGCTGCGCTCGACGCTGCCGTGGGTTCGAAGCGTAGTCGTCTGTGCAATCAACTACAACACTGCCCACCCTTACTCAACCCAGGCGGACGATCCGCAGCGGGGTTGGATCGCCCGGTACGCATGGGGACAGCAGGATTATCACGATGCGGTGATGGCTAGGCTGCGGGTAGTCGAGAACCAGGTGCGCAATGCGTTGTGCGGACCATCGGCAGCGGCGCTGGAAACTCGTTGCTACGTGGACACTGGTCCCATCGTCGAGCGTGTGTATGCCAAATATGCCGGGATCGGCTGGATCGGAAAGAATACCTGCATCCTGAACCAGAAGATGGGCTCGTGGCTGTTCCTGGGCGTCATCCTTACTTCGCTTGAGCTTCAGCCTGACCTGCCCGCGCCCGACCGCTGCGGCACATGCACACGCTGCATTGATGCCTGTCCGACTGATGCGCTGGTCGCACCTTATCAACTGGATTCGAATCTCTGCATCTCGTATCTCACGATCGAAAGGCGTGGTGCGATTCCGGAAGATATGCGCGAAGGCATGGGACACCACGTATTCGGCTGCGATATCTGCCAGGATGTGTGTCCCTGGAACCGCAAAGCTCCGGTCACAGCCGCTGCGGAATTTCAAGCGCGAGAAGGGTTGGTCAATCCAGCGCTGGAATGGCTGGCAGAGATGACGGCGGAAGAATTCCGGGAAAGATTCCGGGGGTCTGCGGTTCGCCGCGCCAAGCGCAGCGGCCTGAGGCGCAACGCGGTGATTGCCATGGGCAACAGTGGCGATCGGCGCTTCCAACCTTTGTTAGAGAAACTGAAAGCGGACGAAGACGAGTTTGTGGCGGCGAGTGCGGAGTGGGCGGCAAGGAGGCTTTCGCGCTCCGATGCCGTTGCAGATGTCCCGCGCCGGGTGGACGAGCGAGAACGCCGCCCTGAGCAGGATACGGGCGCTCGCGCAGCACCGTGATAGCATCGCTTTTGTCCGGTATTCCTGTCGACCCGTGCCAACATGCCCCGTCTTTGCCTCCTCCCGAGACGTCTTCTGCCTGCGCTTTTGTTGTGTCTGGGAAGTCTGTGCTCCCTCGCGGCCGCGCGCGCCCCGGAGCAAAAGTGGATCCGGGTAAGCTCGGCTCATTTTTCCGTTCTCACCGATGCCGGGGAAAAGAAGGGTCGCGAAGTATGCTTGCGCCTCGAGCAAATGCGGGACATCTTCGCGCAGCTCTTCCTGAAGACCAAATTGCGCCTACCGGAACCGCTGGATGTGATCGCTCTCCAATCGGATGAGGAATACATCCACGTGGCACCGCTCCGGCAGGGCCAGCCCATTTCCGCGCCCGGATTCTTTCTGCCTGGGGAGGATCGCAATTACGTTGTCTTTGATCTCTCCGCGGATGCGAGCTGGCGCGCGGTTTCACACGATTTTGCGCGCTTGCTTCTGAATTTCAACTATCCCCCCACCCAGGAATGGTTTGACGAGGGCTTTGCCCAGTATTTCTCCAGCCTGCTCTTGGGAGACGATCAGGCGCAGATTGGTGGCGACCCCGCGCAGAACCTGCCCTGGGACCACGCGCTGGCGGGGCAATCCAAATCGTTTGCGGAATTGCTGGGGGGACAGTGGCTGGCCATACCCGATCTGTTCACCATGCGCCGGAGCTCTTCGGGCTACCCTCCGATGTTCTATGCGCAGTCGTGGATCGTGATGCACTACCTGCTCAACAAGAACGAACTCTCCGAAGCGGGGACCTATTTCGGTCTGGTGCAGCTCCAGAAAGTCCCAGTGGAGCAGGCGATCCAGCAGGCCTTTGGAATGACGGCAACGCAATTCGAACAGGCAGTGAAAGACTACTTTCACTCTTTCTCGCCGTCGTCGCAGACGAAAGCGAACGCCAAACCGGATGTGGCCACTTCCGCAAAACAGGTGTACCAATTCCCAGCTCCCCTCGAGGCCGGTGGCGTCGGGAGCAGCGTGCAGGAAATTTCCGACGCGCAGGCGCGGGCTCAAGTGGCGGAAATGTCGGTGCGTTTGCCGGAGCATCGCGAGCAGGCCGAGAAAGACCTACGGACGATCATCAGCGACCCGAAAATGGAGAATGCGATCTCCCACCGTGCGCTGGCCTGGGCACACATGGAAAGAAAGGAATTCGACGAGGCTGGCGAGGAACTAGCCAGAGCCCTGGAATTGGACCATCGCGATCCCTGGACTCACTTCTATCTTGCGTTGGTAAAGTTTCGCGACGCCCAGGCGAGCCGAAAGCCTATTCTGGGTGTTTCGAACATGATTCAGGACCTGGTGATGGTGATCGACTGGAATCCCGATTTTGCCGAGGCCCACAACATGCTCGCTGTGGCGCGACTTCAAGGAGGCGGCATCCATTCGGCGACGGAGGCTATACAGGTAGCGATCCAGCTCAGTCCGCGCAACGAGCAGTATCTTCTGAACCTGGCCCAGATTGAACTGGCGGGCAAGAAGTGGGACGACGCCGCCAGGCTGCTTGATCGTCTTAAGAGCAGCTCAAACCCGCAAATCGCCCAGGCGGCCAGTAAGAACCTGGACGACCTTCCTACCCTGAGGAAGTATGGCGTGCTTCCTCAGCCGAGTGCGGCAGCGGCGCCGCCGCCGACAGGCGCCACGACTCCCGCCAAGACCGTCCCGCGAACTGCTGCCGAAAAAACGGAGGAGGACGCGGGTTCAGATCAAGGTGAGGCGGCCCCATCGGAACCGGCGCCGGACAAGCGCAAGGTCCAATTCCTGAGAGGGAAGCTGGTGAGCGTGGATTGCAGCTCGGGCACAGTCGCGATATTGACGGTCAGGGCAGGCTCCAAAACCATGAGACTGCGCACGGATAACTACAAATCATTGCTGATGGTTGGAACCGACGAATTCTCTTGCAAATGGACGAACCGTCCGGTCGTCGTGAACTACAAAGCTGGCGGAAAGGCCGACGGTGACCTGGTATCCGTGGAAGTGCAATAGCATTGCGGCTGCATCTTGCCGCAAATAACAAACCCTCCCAGGGGAAGCTGAGAGGGTTCGCAGTGGTTGAAATCGGGACCGTTACACCCGTACCACGTTGCCCGCCTGAAAGCCCTTCGGACCTTTCAGCAGATCAAATTCCACCGTCTCGCCTTCGTTCAGCGTGCGATAACCGTTCTCCTGGATGGCGGAGAAATGAACGAAAACGTCCTCCCCGGTAGAGCGCTGGATGAACCCGTATCCCTTAGCCCCGTTAAACCACTTTACTGTGCCCTTCTCTCTCACAAAGAACTCCTTTCGCCTCTACTCTGTAATTTAACTTTCGCGTCCTCCGTGAAGCTCATGCTTCCTACTACCCCCTCAGAGAAAACGAAAGCACAGCCGGTTCGTGAGTCCCTAGAAATCACGCTACAAAAAAAGCTCCGCGCCTTTGGCCGTTAGGAACCACGGCCCAAAGGTGTGGAGCAATCGTCATAGCGCGACTTGTGACTACAGGACACAAACCGTCTACCCCAAGCAACACACTCGCAGCCCCAAGTTGTGGCGGCGAGCAGAAGATAATATGCAGGAACTTTGTTTCTGGCAAGAAAAGAAAATGGGAGAAGTAAAACGATTCAGCATGCTTGGACACAATGTGGAACGCAGCCAGAGGTGGCGGGAGACGCGGTGCCTCCGTCCCCGCGGGTGGATACACCGCAACTCTCTGATAGGATTAGAGAAAATGCCTGGTGACCAGCAGTCAAGTTCGGCGGCCTCGCCCGCCTCTGTGGCCCGTTCAGCCTCCGCTGCGCGGACCGAAGGGCCCTATTCAGGCCTGGTCAGTTCCACGGTGAAATATCTGTTACGCACCGAGGTACATACGTTTGCGTTCTCGGTGGCCGCCAACGCTCTTCTCTCGTTTTTCCCGTTTGTACTGCTGCTCATGACGCTCATCCGGCATGTATTCCATTCCCCCGTGATGTACAACGTGGTGGTGCAACTGCTCCGCGATTTCCTGCCCGCCGGGCAAGACTTCGTAATTCGCAATCTGAATGCGCTGGTTGACGCGCGTCATCGAGCGCAGGTGCTTTCACTATTGATTCTGCTGGTCACCTCGACCGGAATCTTCATGCCCCTCGAGGTGGCTTTGAACCGCATTTGGCAATTTCCCAACAACCGTTCGTATTTCGGCAATCAGCTCATATCTCTCGGCCTGACGTTTAGCTGTGGCGTACTCGCTCTACTTTCGATTGCCTTGACGGCAGGAAACATTGCGCTCCTGGAAAATTCCTTGCGAAGTCACGGGCCTTTCGTTGTCCGCCTGGCCGGCTTCCTGATGATGAAGATATTCGCCATGTCCGCAAGCATCGCCATTTTTTTCTCATCTACTGGCTGCTGCCTAACGGCAAGGTGCCCGCCCGAGCTGTGCTGCCGGCGGCGGTGATTACGGGACTATTCTCGGAAGCCTTGAAGTACGCTTACATCCTGGCCTTGCCCCGGCTGAATTTCCAGGAAGTTTATGGCCCGTTTGCTCTGTCGGTGAGCTTGATGTTCTGGGCCTTTTTTTCCGGATTATTGCTGCTGACCGGAGCGCATTTGTCGGCGCGAGGACACAGCCGGAGAAGAAGGGTGTGACGTTGCGGGCCGACCGCAGAGAATCCTGGTTTTAAAGATTGGTCATTCATCACACCTCCCTGTGATGGCTGACACATCCTGCGACTTCCGTTATCTCTAGCATCACCGTACTCCCCGTCCCATCTGGTCTCGTTTGAAACGAGCCTTGCATGCCATTCTTGCTTGCGCGGATCCCTGTACTTGGGCTAGGACTTCTTCTTTCCCTCCCCTGTTTATTGCCTGCGGCTGCACAGGATTCACTTGTCGAGCCGATTTCTAAGCTGCGCCTGCTGACCCGGAATTCGGGTTACATATTCGATGGAACGGTTCTATCGGTGGAGCGAGTTGCCGGGACCGAACCAGACAGCGTGGCCACAGTGCAAGTCACCTTCCGGGTTGAACGCGCGATTCGTGGGACTCGGAATGGGCAGGTGCTGAGGATTCGAGAGTGGGCAGGCTTGTGGAGTTCCGGAGAACGCTACCGTCCCGGGGAACGTCTTTTGTTGTTTCTTTACAGTCCGAGCAAATTGGGCCTTACTAGCCCGGTTGGAGGCCCGTTGGGGCGCCTCGCCGTTGACCCTGGCGGAAACTTCGTCCTTGAAGAGGCACGTCTTGCTGCCCTTCCACTCGATCCAGCTTCGAAAGTGCAGTTGCGCGGGAAGAACCGAGTGAACACCCGCGCTTTGGCGCTGGCCATCCAGCGCGCGAGAGTAGAGTGACGCATGGCAGTCCCCTTTTTTTCTCATACCGCCGCCGTAGCGAGACTCGCTTGGAGGCTGTTTTGTGTCCTATGCGAGATTGCGATTGGCGTCGGACTGTTGCTGTTGATCCCGCAGCTGGCGCGTGCCGGCGGTCCACGTGATATTGCGGGAATCAGCTACTTCGAATCCGCAGCCAAGGGTGCCCCGCTAACCTGGGCGCAGGGCACAATCAGCTACTACACCGACCGGGGGAATCTGAGCCCGATCCTCGCTGCGACCAGCGCGGACGCCCTGGTGGCCGATGCCTTCAGCCGCTGGACTTCCATCTCCACCGCGGCGGTATCGGCGGTGCGGGCAGGCCAGCTTGGCGAAGACGTGAGCGGCGCCAATGTCAGCGCCAGCGGCGGATTTATCACGCTGCCCGCCGATATCGTCTCTTCTGCCGTGAATAAGCCCGTGGCCGTTGTTTACGATGCCGACGGCGCCGTGACCAACGCACTCCTGGGTCAAGGAGCCGGGAGCGCGAGTTCCTGCTTTAACAATGCGGTCTACGGCGGAGTGGATAACTTCAGCGCCGACGCGCATCTGCTGCATGCGCTGGTAATCCTGAACGGAGTTTGTGCACAGACTTCCGGGCAGTTGCCGGATGTCGAATATCGCCTGATCCGGGTGCTGGGGCGCGTGCTGGGGCTCGACTGGTCGCAGATGAACGTCAACGTTTTCACGCGCAGTCCCGTCCCAACCTCGGCCGACTATGCTGGGCTCACCATCATGCACGCGATGGACCCGATCAATTGCGTGCCGATTTCTGTCTGCTATCCCAATGCTGACCAGCCCAAGATGGATGACCGTGCAGCCCTCTCCCGCTTGTACCCAATCACGGCCCAGAACCAGGCAAGCTTCCCTGGGAAGCAGCTGTTTCTTGAAAACACAATTCGCATTCACGGCTCGGTTCATTTTGCGGACACCCACGGACAACCGGCGCAGCCGATGCAGGGCGTGAACGTGATCGCCCGCTGGATTGATCCTGCTAACGGTCAGCCCTCCCGAACCTACGCCGCGGCTTCTGTGTCCGGCTTTCTGTTTTGTAGAAATGCCGGCAACCTCGCCACCGGGTTTGCCGACAGCATGGGACAAGCGTTGGATCGTTTTGGTTCCGATGATCCGGCGGTGGAAGGATTTTTTGATCTTGCGGGCCTGGAGATTCCGAATGGCGCAAGCAGCGCACAATACCAGTTGAGCGTGGAGCCAGTCCATCCCTTGTGGTCTCAGCCCATCGGGCCGTATGGGCCCTGGCAGGTACTGCCTTCGGGTACGGTCCAACCCCTGGTTGTGACCATCAACAAAGGCGGTGATTTGCAACAAGACATCCTGATGCAAGCCAGCGCGTTCCAGGAACCGGACTGGTTCGAGCCTACGTCCTTCGCCGCGCCCAAAGCTCTGCCGGTCTCAGGAGACTGGTCCGGAACCCTCAGCGGCTTGGGCAATGCGGACTATTTCTGGTTCATCGCACAATCCGGCCGCACCTTGTCAGTGGAGGTAACCGCATCCGACGAGTCCAGAGCCGCTTCGCAGGTCAAGGCACAACCAGTCATCGGAATGTGGGCCCTGGCTGATCCGGGAACTGTTCCGGCGCCCGCAAGCACGCATCTGGCGTTCAACAGCACCACTTTCGGCATGACGAGACTCGATGCATCCCTGCAAATTAGTACAGCCTTCCGGTTGGGAATCTTCGACTACCGGGGCGATGGACGTCCCGATTACCGTTACCGTGGACGTGTTTTCTACGCCGACAACCCGGTCCCGACGCGGGCCCGCGTAGACGGCGGCATCGCGATCGCTGTGCAGGGCCTGGGCTTCCATACGAATACGACCGCCACCATCGCGCTGATAAGCGCACCCGTTCTGGCAGCCTCCGCGAATCGAGTAGTCGCGGCTGCGCCGGCCATGGCGGATGGAGTGCAGAGCATTACCCTGAGGGATCCGGCTACCGGCGCGTCTTCGGCCATGACCAGTGTCCTCACCTACGGCGCAGGACCTAGCGACACCATCAAGCTTATTCAGGGATCGAATCCGGCAACGCCGGTGGGTGGCCAGGCACCCAATCCCATCCGCGTGCAGGTGGTGGCCCCGGATGGGACGACACCAGTGAGTGGCGCCAGCGTTTTCTTCATCTCAACACCGGCGGCCTCTCTTTCCGCGTGCGGCGGCGCTGGCAGTTGCACGCTGCTCACCGACGAAAGCGGTCAGGCCTCCACGCAGGTCAGTGTCCTGCAAGCGGCCGCGATCAACATCAGCGTCTTGCTGGCGCCGGCATCTTACAAGACACCGAAATCAGTTCAGGCGACGCTTCTGGGAATAACGTCTGCTCTGGATATCTCGCTGGTTTCACCTTTTGCCTGGATCGCCCAGGGCGCGACCGTGGACGTTGCGATCGCCGCCCGCCTGCTCGCCAACGGCGCGACCGTCAGCGGAAGTGTGGTGAATTACCAGGTTGTGAAGGGATCGGGCACCCTAAGTTTTTCCAGTTCTACCAGCGATGCCAGCGGGGTTGCCAACAATACGCTGCACCTCGCGGCGTTGGCGGGAGATGTGCAGGTTAGCGCATGCGTCGCGCCCGCGAACAAGCCGTGCCAGGTCTTTTTCGCCGCCGCTGTGCCAGCTTCCATGCTGCGACTGCAGCCCGTGGGAGGAAGCACTCAGATCGTTCCCGTGGGCCAGAATTTCCAGCCAGTCACGATGCGGGTCACCGATTCAGCGACACCTTCCCACCCGGTGCTCGGCGCCAATGTAACCTTCCAGGTAGTGGTTTCCCGCACGGCGCCCGCGCCGCCTCCAGTCTCCATCGGCGGAATCATTATCACCAAAAATCCTCCGCCGGTCATCGTGTCATCGTCACAGGCATCGGTGCTATCCAATGCGGCGGGACTGGCCACTCTCCCGCCTGCTACC
>JBGQIG010000114.1:0-8301 GCA_041498365.1 Terriglobia bacterium
GCAAGCGCAGTTGATCGCTGACCGAACTCACGTCCGTGTCATCGAGAATAACCGGGATAATCTTCGAATTCAGACGCGGATCGCTGAAGGCAGTGCGAACTTCTACCGCTACCCAGTCCGTGTCCGCGTTCTTCGATACCACCACTACGACCCAGTCACATTTCAGCAGGCCGGCTTGAATCGCTGCTATGTAATTCTCGCCGGGAATGACGTCGAATCGCGAATACCAGGTCTCGATACCATATTTGGCAAGTGCTTCCGTCAATTCCCTCTCGACGAATTCCCGATCGCGCCGGTTATGAACAATGAAGACCCTGGTCGGCTTGTCGGGCTTCAGTCTGACCAGGTGGTATTGCTTGTAGCTCACGCCGATGGTCTGGTCCGGCTTGCGGAGCGTGAACGAGATCGGGCCACCTACATCGGCAACCATGGCCTTGACCGCATAGTACGTAGCCTGGTCCACCAGGATTCGCTTCCCTCCCCTGGCGTGACTCTCAAAGGACGCGGCCAGGTTAACGGCCGTGCCAATCACCGTGAAATCGCGTACCCTTGCGCTTCCGATCGTCCCTAAGATCACATGATCGGTTACGATGCCCATGCCAATGTCCAGAAAACCAAGCTCCTGGTTGCTGGCTGCGTCCCAGTTGGTGCGCAAGCTTTCAAATCGCTGAACTATGGCGAACGCGGCTCTGACAGCGCGTTTCGCGGAGTCGTCATGGCGAAAGAACGCCAATAAACCATCCCCTAAGAACTTGTTCACCACGTCACCGTGCTGCATGATTTGCTCGGAAAGCATGCTGAGGAACTGGTCAAGCAGATTCTGGATTTGCTCGGGATTATTCAGAACCTGACACAGTTGAGTGAAACCTCTCATGTCCGCAAAGAGCAGGGTCAGCTTTTCCGAATGAGCGGGTTTGCGCAACTGGCTGACCAGATCGATCGCCTCGCGCGACGTGTAGAGACCCATATGGGCAAGGAGATCCTTGAATAGGCGCGCGTTACGGATGGCAATCGAGGCCTGGCTGGAAAAGTTCTCCAGAAGTACGCGATCACGCTCCGTGTAGTTTCCCATTCTCTTATTTAATATCTGAATGACACCGATGCGTTCGTTCGCGAAGGCCAACGGAACACAAATCATCGAACTGGTCGTTCGTTGCGTCTGCTGGTCAACGCCTTTGTAATGCTCCGGATCTGCTGCCAACGAATCCACCACCAACGATTCTCCAGTCGTGAACACGGTACCCGCCTTGCTTCCATGGACGGGCACACGCTGGTTGGACGATTCGCCCCACTTTTTCAGCAGCATGGGCGCGCTGTCTCCAACCGCCGCCGCAAAATAGAGACCCGTCCGCTCCTCGTCGTACAACAAGACTGAACCGTCGGGAGAATTGGTGAGTTGACCAGCCGTTAACAGTATCTGCTGCAGCAGTTCATCAATATTGATCTCTGCGGTGAGGCGCTGCGATGATTCCATCAACGCGACGTAGTCAGCCGTGCTTAAGTTACGTTTGACCGGTGACATGGGGGGCAGTATAGAGCAACCCCGGAAGTTTTCCCAGACAGCGGTATCAGACCCGAGCGCGGCAGAAGACGCGGGACACTCGTTCCATGGCCAGCACCAAAAAGTTCAGGGCTGACCTGGAAGTCAGCCCCAAACAATTCTCATTTCTGATCCAAAATGCGTCAGTCTATGGCTTCGACCAACGGCATGTTCACCAGATGCTCGCTCAGGAACCATACCTGTAATTCGTTGGTCCGCAGTACATCACTTACGGCCAGGTCGTTAGTTCCGTCGTCGCCTAGTTTCGAAGCTCGTTCCGCGAGTTCACGGCATTGCCCGATAATGACCTTATGGGCGTCCAGAAGACGCGAGAGTTGCACTGGAACCTCTTCCCGTCCGCGCGGTGGACGCTCAATCCGTGTGGTTTCGGCGACGTCAGCGGCCATGGCGATGCTCAGGCCCCCGAGAAGTTGAATACGCTCGGCGATGGTGTCGACCAACTCCACCTGCTCGTCGTAGTGCTTGTCGAATAGAAGATGAAGCTGGTAAAAGGTTGGGCCGGCAACTTGCCAATGCGATTTCTTATAGAGATCGCGCAGGGTCATGGTGTCGGCCAGAAGTTGGTTGAGCTTATCGGTCATTTCCAGACGGACTGGTTCTTCCAGTTCCAAAGGCAGGGCATGGTTCACGGTGCCATACTTCTGGATTTCAGGAGCTCTTTGGTGAAAGTGGGGCTGGGCGCTAACGCCTCCGTTATTTCCTAAAACGCTTTTCTTGGACATCGACATTTCTCCTCTGTTGGTTTCCCCGGGGATAAACCCTCTAGATGTTGGCTGTGTGTGATGGACGTTTGGGATTATAGGTTGCCGGTAAGAATCGATCTCGAGACAGCACAACAACCATAGTATAGACCTTTCCGATTCGGGAGGGCGGCTCAAAGTGGTTGCTTCGACAGGGCCCTTGGGGCTGGCGCCACCAGCAAAATTCCGCGCAATTGACTATCATGGCAGATTAAGCATTCATTGACGGAGAAAACCAGACGTGGCTGAGACGCAGACCAACGGAGTGGAAGTTCTTGAGACCCGGGAGTGGCTCGATTCGCTGGATTATGTCTTGTCCCAGGGAGGGCCGGAGCGGGCAGGCAGGTTGCTGCAGCAACTCTCGCTCCACGCGCGGCGCGCGGCCGGGGTAAACCTTCCCTTTACCGCCACTACTCCCTACCAGAACACGATCGCTTCCCGGCAACAGCCTCCCTTTCCCGGCAGCCAGGAAATGGAGCGCCGCATCAAGAGCCTGGTGCGGTGGAATGCGCTGGCCATGGTGGTGCGGGCCAACAAGATCCAGGAAGGCATTGGCGGGCACATTTCTACTTTTGCTTCCGCGGCCACCCTCTACGAGGTTGCGTTCAACCATTTCCTGCAGGCGCAAACCGAAAGCGGAGACCGCGATCTGGTCTATTTCCAGGGCCATGCCGCGCCCGGCATGTACGCTCGCGCCTATCTGGAAGGCCGCATCCCCAAGGAGAAGCTGCAGAATTTCCGCCGTGAACTAAAGCCCGGCGGCGGCCTCTCCTCTTATCCCCACCCCTGGCTGATGCCCGACTTCTGGGAATTCCCCACGGTTTCTATGGGATTGGGGCCGATCCAGGCGATCTACCAGGCTCGTTTTATTCGCTACCTGGAGAATCGCGGGTTGAAGACCTCGACCGGTGGCAGAGTCTGGGCCTTTCTGGGCGACGGCGAAATGGACGAACCCGAATCGCTGGGCTCGATCACGCTGGCCTCGCGCGAGCGCCTGGACAACCTTATTTTTGTGGTGAACTGCAACTTGCAGCGCCTGGATGGACCAGTGCGCGGCAATGGCAAGATCATCCAGGAACTGGAAGCCATTTTCCGCGGCGCCGGCTGGAATGTCATCAAGGTGGTCTGGGGCAGCGACTGGGACAACCTGATTAGCAATGATCGTGACGGAATCCTGGTTAAGCGCATGGGCGAGATCACGGACGGCCAATATCAGAAATACTTTGTCGAGAGTGGCGCCTATTTCCGTCACAACCTGTTCGGCAGCGATCCGCGCTTACTGAAAATGGTTGAGCATCTCTCCGACGAACAGCTCAGCCGCATGCGGCTGGGCGGTCACGATCCCATCAAAGTGCACGCCGCTTACAAAGCCGCCATCGAGCACAAGGGAGCGCCTACCATCATTCTGGCTAAGACCATTAAGGGTTATGGACTGGGCGAGGCCGGCGAAGGCAAGAACATTACTCACCAGCAGAAAAAGCTGAACGAAGACGAGCTGCGCATGTTCCGTTCACGATTTGGGATTCCCATCCCGGATGAGGAACTGCAAGAAGCCCCTTTCTATCGTCCGGCTGATGACAGCCCGGAAATCCGCTATATGCAGGAGCGGCGCAAGCACCTTGGCGGCTACCTGCCGGAACGCAAAGTACGTTCCAAACCGATTGCTTCGGTTGCGGAAACTCACTTTGAGGAGTTTTACAAAGGCACAGACGGCCGCGAAGTTTCGACCACCATGGTTTTCGTGCGGCTGCTTTCGAAATTGCTGCGGGCTCCAGAAATCGGCAAACTCATCGTGCCCATCATTCCGGACGAGGCCCGCACCTTCGGCATGGAAGCGCTCTTCCGCCAGGTGGGAATTTATTCCAGCGTCGGCCAGCTCTACGAGCCCGTGGACATGGACACGCTTCTTTATTACAAGGAAGCCAAGGACGGGCAGATTCTTGAAGAAGGCATCACCGAGGCGGGATCGATCTGCTCGTTTATCGCCGCCGGGACCGCATACGCGAATCACGGGATCAACACGATTCCGTTTTTTATTTACTACTCCATGTTCGGCTTCCAGCGTATCGGCGACTTTATCTGGGCCGCCGCCGATATGCGGACCCGTGGCTTCCTCATTGGTGGCACGGCTGGCCGCACAACTCTTGCAGGTGAGGGGTTACAACATCAGGACGGCCACAGCCATGTGCTGGCGTTGTCGGTGCCCAATCTGCTGGCCTACGATCCGGCGTTCGCTTACGAAATTGCCATCATTATTCAGGACGGCATCAAGCGCATGTATGTGGACCAGGAATCCATCTTCTATTATCTGACGGTCACCAACGAGCCGTTGGCCATGCCCGGAATGCCGGAGGGGAAAGACGTTCGCCAGGGCATTCTGAAAGGCCTCTATCGCTTCCGGACCTCCAATAAGAAGGATGCCAAACTGCGCGCCCAGCTCTTCGGCAGCGGCACCATCATGTACGAAGTGCTCAAGGCGCAGCAGATCCTGGAAGAGAAGTATGGCGTGGCGGCGGATGTCTGGAGCGTGACCAGTTACAAGCAGCTCTATCGTAACGGTAACGATTGCGATCGCTGGAATATGCTGCACCCCGGCGAGACTCCACACGTGCCGTTCATCACCCAGTCGCTGAAGGATGCACCCGGGGTGCTGGTGGCAGCATCGGATTACATGAAGGTGCTGCCGGAATCTATTGCGCAGTGGTTGCCGCGTCCCCTGGTGGCTCTGGGCACGGACGGGTTCGGCCGCAGTGAGAGCCGGGCGTCGCTCCGCGACTTCTTTGAAGTGGACGCCAAACACATTGTGCTGGCCACGCTGAATGCGCTGGCGCGCGAAAAGCAGATCAAGCTGGAAGTGCTCCGACAAGCCGTCAGGGAACTGGGAATCAATCCGGAAAAACCGAACCCAGCGAATAGCTGAAGTCTTCTCCGTGTCCTCTGAGTCCTCTGTGGTTTTAGGTTTGAATGACCAGAAACCAGAGAGGACGCAGAGCACACGGAGGACAGGGAGAAAGTGTTGCGTGACTGAATTTAAGCTTCCGGAACTCGGGGAAAACATCGATCAGGGAGACCTCGTCCGGCTGATGATCTCGCCCGGCGCGAGCGTCACCGAAGGCCAGCCTGTGATGGAATTGGAAACTGACAAAGCGGTCGTCGAAGTGCCATCTTCCGTGACCGGTACAGTCAAGGAAATTCGCGTCAAAGAAGGCGAGAAGGTCAAGGTTGGCCAGGTGATCTTCACCGTCGAAAATGGCGCGGGGACCAAGGCAAGAAACGCCGAACCCAAAGCCCAGACGGTCAAAGCGCCTGTAGAGAAGCCGTTGCCTGCGGCAAAGACCGCAGCGCCTCAATCGAAAACCGAAGCTCGCCCTGCCTCGCCAGCGACGGCTTCTTCCGTTCCCGTGCCTCCGGCAACGACCGGCGCCACTGAATTCAGATTGCCTGAACTGGGAGAGAACATCGACGAGGGGGATCTGGTGCGACTGATGGTTTCGCCAGGTTCGAAAGTCTCCGAAGGTCAGCCGGTGATGGAACTGGAAACCGACAAAGCGGTGGTGGAAGTTCCATCTTCGGTTACCGGCACGGTGAAAGAGATTCGCGTGAAAGAGGGGGAGAAGGTCAAAGTCGGCCAAGTGATCTTCACGCTGGAAGGCGGTGCTTCGGTTCAACCGGAGAAGCAGAAACATGCTCCGGTTGAGCACATTTCCGAACAACACGAGGCGCGATTGTTACTTCAGGCGGCGATGCAGGCCGAGGGCAAGACGCCTGCGCAGGTATTTCTGCCCGACCAGCCCCAGCCTCTGCCGCCTAAGGCTTTCACCATGCCTGAACAACTGGGCAAGGTTGCCGGCACAGAGCAAAGAGGACCTGCGCCGGCCGCGCCTCACGTCCGTCGCCTGGCGCGAGAACTCGGAGTAGACATTTACGAGGTGAAAGGATCAGGGCCGGGTGGGCGCATTAATGAAGATGACGTGAAAGCTCACGCCAAGTCATTGCTCACATCGGTTGCGGCGGCAGCTCGAACGGCAGAGCCAGCTCATTTCGCGCAACCAACGCTCCCCGATTTCGCGAAATGGGGAAAAGTGGAACGGGTCTCGATGCGCGGTGTGCGCCGCAAGACGGCTCAGCATCTGTGGGAAGCCTGGACCACGATCCCTCACGTCACCCAGCAGGACAAAGCCGATATCACCGAACTCGAGCAATTGCGCGCCCGCTTTGCGCCCCGAGCCGAGGAAGCGGGCGGCAAGATGACGGTCACCGCGATCGCACTGAAAGTCTGCGCCTCGGCCCTGAAAGTTTTTCCACAGTTCAATGCCAGCATTGATATGGCAAGAGAGGAGATCGTTTACAAACAGTACATCAATATCGGCGTCGCAGTGGATACCGATCGTGGACTGCTGGTGCCGGTGATTCGCGATGTGGACAAGAAAAACATCGTCGAGCTGGCTGCCGAACTCACCCAGCTTTCGAAAAAAGCTCGCGACAAGAAGCTCACACCCGCGGAAATGGAAGGTGGCACTTTCACCATCACCAATCTCGGCGGCATTGGCGGCACCGGATTTTCGCCGATCGTCAATTTTCCCGAAGTCGCGATTCTCGGCCTGTCCCGTTCCAGCTTGGAACCGGTCTGGATGAACGGAAAATTCGAGCCACGGCAAGTGTTGCCGCTTTCGCTCTCCTACGATCACCGCTTGATTGATGGTGCCGACGCTGCCCGATTTTTGCGCTGGATCGCGGAAGCGTTTGAGCAACCCTTCCTGCTGTCGGTCCAGGGATAGGTTGTGTAGGGCGGGCGCCCTCGCCCGCCGCCTTTGAATTTGATTTCGGTTGGGAATCTTGTTTGCTCGTGTTGCCAGTGAGTTTTTGGGTAGGTAAGTCCAGATCAAAAGCGGCGGGCGAGGGCGCCCGCCCCACACAACCTTGGTGCCTTTCTTCTTGAATGACTGAAACTTCGAACTTGCATATTGCCGTGGTGGGTGGCGGGCCCGGTGGCTATGCCGCTGCTTTTCTTGCCGCCGATCTGGGAATGAAGGTTACCCTGATCGATCCCGAAACGAATCCGGGAGGGGTCTGCCTGTATCGCGGCTGCATTCCTTCCAAGGCTTTGCTGCATGTGGCCAAGCTGATTGACGAGTCCCGCCACGCCAGGAATTGGGGAATCGAGTACAGCGATCCCAAAATCGATCTGGCACGCTTGCGTTTGTGGAAAGAGGGCGTGGTCAAGAAGCTGACGGGCGGCCTGGGGGTGCTCTCGAAGCAGCGCAAAGTCGAATACATTCAGGGAGGAGCAGCCTTTGAGAATTCAAGTACGCTGCGCATTTCCGGGGCTGGCGGTGATCGGAGTCTGACTTTCGATCGCATTATCATCGCGACCGGCTCGCGTCCGGCCATTCTTCCAAGTCTCAAACTCGACAGTCCGCGAGTCATGGATTCCACCGCCGCGCTCGACCTGAGCGATCTCCCGGGAACCCTGCTCGTGGTCGGCGGTGGTTATATCGGCCTGGAGCTGGGCACGGTATACGCCGCTCTCGGCTCCAGAGTTTCCGTGGTGGAGATGCTGCCCGGACTGCTTCCCGGCGCCGACCGCGATCTGGTTCTTCCTTTGCACAAGCGCGTGGAAAAGAACTTCGATTCCATTCTGCTCAATACAACGGTCGCCTCCATGAAAGAAGAGTCGAGCGGCATTCGCGTGAGCTTCGATGGTTCCGAGGTCAAGGAACGCGAGAAGGTCTTTGATAAAGTTCTGGTGTCAGTAGGACGCAAGCCGAACTCCGAGATTTCCGGCCTGGAAAAAACGCAAGTTCAAGTGAGTCGCGGATTTATTCAGGTGAACAAACAATTGCAGACCAACGATCCAGCAATTTACGCGATCGGCGATGTGGTCGGAGAACCGATGCTGGCCCACAAAGCTTCGCACGAAGGACGCACCGCGGTCGAAGCCATCGCCGGGCATAAAGTAGCATTCGAGCCTGCCGCCATTCCCGCCGTGGTTTTCACCGA